>QHYO01000598.1 GCA_003224135.1 Acidobacteriota bacterium
CCGATGCCCAGATTCACGTAGTAACCATCGCGCAACTCCCGCGCAATCCGCCGCACAATCCGCTCCCGTTTTTGCTCGTCGGTTAGTGGCATCTTTTCTGGCACGAATCCTATTTTGCTTAGCTCAGCTTTCTAATCAAATTAAGCAAGGGCAAATACAAAACAATAATCACCAGACCGGCGGAAGTGGCGGTCAGCTGCGAAAAGCACTCTGCTAGTTTGAAGACGCCGGCTAGTGTCGCGGACCAGAATCTCATTGGCGATTAGCGAGGCCGCGGCGCCGCCAAAGAACAAGGGATATATCCAGATGTAGTTCGCGATGAGAACTTTTGTCGCATAAGACAGGTGCACTCCGAGGCCCTTAAACATCTCCCCAAAAATACCCGCGGAATGAAAGAGCAAAAGCCAAACCATAAGACAAGCGAACGATGCGAAGCAGGTTACCGTCCGGACATGGGTTTTCTCAGGCCTGCGATTTATTTGGATTCCCGGGGCTTTCATCGTAGTTATAACGCTTTAAGCCTTCCTAACGGTCCTTCGCTCAATCCGTTTCTCGTACTTCTCTCCCTGAAAAATCGCGTTCACATAGATCCCCGGTGTATGGACGTTATCCGGATCGAGCGAGCCGAGTTCCACGAGCTCCTCTACCTCCGCAATTACGTAGTCGGCTGCCGTCGCCATCATGGGATTAAAATTCCGTGCTGTCTTCCGGTAAATCAAATTTCCCCAGCGGTCGCCCTTCCACGCCTTGATAAACGCAAAGTCCCCGCGTATCCCGCGCTCCATCACATACTGTCGTCCATCAAACTCACGCGTCTCTTTCCCCTCCGCCACCATTGTTCCGAATCCGGTCGGCGTATAAAACGCAGGAATCCCCGCTCCTCCCGCGCGAATCCGTTCCGCAAAGGTCCCCTGCGGATTCAACTCCAGCTGCAACTCCCCGCTCGTCACCAGCTGCTCGAATAGTTTATTCTCGCCGACGTACGTCGAAACCATCTTCCGTACCTGCCGCTTTTCCAGCAAAACTCCGATCCCGAATCCGTCCACTCCCGCATTGTTCGACACAATCGTCAGGTCCTTCGTTCCCGTCCTCCGCACCGCCGCAATCAGATTCTCCGGAATCCCGCACAACCCAAACCCGCCCATCAGGATCGTCATCCCATCCCGCAACTTCTCGATCCCCACATCCGCCGACGCAATCCTCTTATCCATGCTCAACTCCAAACCGCAGTACCCAAAGCTTGCGCGCAGCCAGCTCTTGCGCCGCGATCGCAGTAACAACGCTGTCCCGCTCTTCTCTTTTGAGCGCCTTATCAAACGCTACAACCGAAAGGTCCCAATTACAGCGACCGTAGTAGTTTGTACAGCTCGTTGGCAGATTCGAAATCGCCTTCGAGCTCCCGCGACGCCAGCCGCTCGCGCAAATCGTCCAGACGCCGGGCGAACAAATCGAGCGACGCCGAAAGCAGCTCCCGGTTCGTCAGCACAATGTCGCGCCAAGTCGAATAAGGACTCCCCGCCAACCGCAGCGTGTCGCGCAAGCCGGGTCCTGCCAGTGTAATCGGCAAACCATTCTCGTCGAGCCGGTCATAAAGAAATGCCGCCAGAGCCACTACCGCGAGTTGTGGCAAATGCGAGGCAAGCCCTACGGCATAATCGTGCTGCTGCGCGCCGATCCACAGTGGCTGCGCGCCAATCTTTTCCAGGATCTTCACGAACGCCGCAATGCGCGGTTCGCTGGCGGTGGGCGTGGCGATCGCGTCGCCCTCTGCAATCAGTGCATACGTGTGTCCTCGGAAGAGCTCTTCATCCGCGGCGGCAATTCCGGAAAGTTCCTTGCCCGCCATTGGGTGCCCGCCGAGGAATATCGCGCTTCCAGTTGTTCCCTGAAAATGCTGCGCCGCTTCTTCCATGATTCGCTGTTTCGTGCTGCACGCATCAGTTACCAAGGCAGACGCTGGCGTGTGGCTCGCAATCTCGCGAAAAATATCCAGGGTCACGGCAATGGGCAGTGCGATGTAAATCAGATCTGCCCTTTCGAGTGCAAGTCCCAAATTTCCGG
>QHYO01000599.1 GCA_003224135.1 Acidobacteriota bacterium
TATCCCCCAATCTGACAACCACTTGCGTGCCGCTTTCGTCACCATCCGTCTGGCATACCTCTTGCCTTGTTCAAGATTGTAGGTAATTCGAGCAAACGGCAAGAAGGCAGACAAATTATGGCAACGTTTCATACAAGTGGCGTGGACAAAGACTCCGACGCCATTCTGGTGGCCGCGGCAAAGTGCGGTGATACTCTCGCCTTCGAGAGATTGGTTTTACGCTACAAACTCAGAATTTTTGCCATGGCGAAACGGATAACCAAGAACCGCGAGGATGCCGAAGACGTTGTGCAGGAGAGTTTTCACAAGGCTTTCCGCCATCTCAACAATTTTCAAGAAAAGTCGCGCTTTTCCACTTGGATGACGCGCATCGCCATGAACGAAGCTTTCATGTTGCTGCGGCGAAGGCGAGGGATTGCCGAAGCCATGCCCGAGGGGCCGGACGACGATGTTGAGTCATTCTCGGCGAAATTTGTTGACCAGCGGCCCAGTCCCGAAGAGTCATGCTGCCTACGCGAACGCAAGGAAATATTGACCGAAGCGATCAATCGTTTAGGTCCAAAAATTCGAAAGACGGTATTGCTCCGCGACATCGAAGAACGCTCGATCGAAGAAACGGCTCAAATTCTAGGTGCTTCGATTGGCGTCGTGAAATCACGACTCTTTCAAGGACGCCGGAAGTTACGTGCGACCGTGAATCCTGGGCTCCTGTGGGAAGTCTACACGCCGAGTCCGGCCGGAGCTCAACTCGGCTGATAACAACTCCCGTTTCAGAGTTTGCCGACGCCATCATACGCGAGAGCGTTCGCTTGCTAGCGCTATTGTGTCCTGAAGGTTTTTACCGGGCTGCTCACTCCATCGGTCGTGCCCCGCGCGTCCATCGAGTCCACGCTGTAGTAATACGTTGTGCGCGGCTTTAGGTCGTCCAATCGCACCCGGAAAATCGTGTATCGGTGCCCCTGATTTAATCTGATGTGCGATTTCACCATCTGCGTCAGGTTCTTGGGATCCTCGCCGTAGTGCACAACCCCGTAGTGCTCGGGGGAGCCCCCGGGATTGTTGGTTGTCCATCTGATAATGGTCAAACGGTCTTTAGCCAATTCGATCTCTGGACCTTGAGTGATCCGGACGCGCGCAGCTTTCTTGGCAGAAGGGGTTAGTTGGGCGGATGTTGGATTTGAGAGCAGCAGGCCACCGGTTAGAACTCCAATCGCCAACGCTTGCAGCAGTGTAGTCATACTTACACCTCAAAATATTTACTCCGTAAAGATGACCAAAAAGAGGGAAATGCGTCGAGCGCAATCCGCGAACTCTCACCCTGGCTCGCCCGTGCCCCTACTCTTGATGCGGGCGGCCGAGCCAGAGTCGATGAGCTTGTGTCTTGTGGACATCGTTGCTTAGCGCCTTGCGCTATTGAATAGGCGGATTCGGGACAGGCGAAACGCCGCAGACAGCCGATGCGCAAGGCGGCAGAGGCGGAGTCAGAATTAACGACTCATTACCTTGGGTTGCGGCCGATCCACCGGTCTGGCACTGACCTGTATAAGCATTGATATCGGGGTACGGTGTTGTGAAACCGTCGGTGAGCGTTTGGAGGAAAGCAACAATCTGGTTCTCCTCCGTATCGCTCAATCCAAGTTTTCCGATGGTCATGTCCATGTTGTTGGGAACCTCGGGCTTGGGCCAGCAGGTCACCTTCTCAATCGTCCCTGACGGGCAGTGCCCGGAAGTGACGTCGAAAGGATAGACATCGCGCGTGTTGTAGAAGTGCACGAGTTGCTTCAGGCTCTTGATGTAGCCATTATGAAAGAACTCCTTCTGAAAGTAAGGCCCGGGCGCCTCGGTGGTGGGACACTTTGAGGGTGTCATCGCCACATTGCGCGCCGTAGATGTCTGCATCAGTCCGTCGGAAGCTGGCGCAAATTGTGTCCAATCGGAGTTCGGGCTTGCCCAAGAGCCAAAACCGCTTCGCAGGAAAGTTCCTAACCCCAAGTCTCGGTAGCCGAAGCCAAAGGGGTTCGCAGTGAAGCCGAAGAAATCCGGCGTCGTCTGATAGAAGAAAGCATCCCTGGGATTCAACGGCAGGCCGAGATTGGACGAGCCGAAGCAGGTGAACAGCGGCCGTGAGTTTGCTGCGGCGCCGGTGTCTTCACTGTTCGGCGCCATACCTTCGGGAGGCGGAGGCGTTGGCGCAGTGGACCTGCCATCCAGATGGCAAGAGTTGCAGTTCGCTTTGCCACGGAACAGGTTGTAACCGGCCATCGCGTCTGCAGTCAACGGATTGGTCTGAGGGTCATGCAGGAAGGCGTCGAATTTCGACGAAAAGGCGCTGAAAGACATTATTTGCTTTGTTGCGGTCCTCAGGACTTAGTCGAATTGGCATGGTGTTCGTGCCGAACACCGCAGCCCCTCCTGGGGTTTCGCAGATTTCCTCGGTGTTGTGCGGGAACTTGATATCTAAGGAGCCCGCACCCCAAACCGTCTCAAAGAGAGGTCTGTAGGCGGCGGTCTGAAGCCGGAACGCGATGCAAGCCGTGTCCGGTAACGCGTGTTCTTGCGTATCGACCGGAGGGCCCTGCGCCTGATTGGCGTCCGGACTCCCTAGCAAGTAGCCGGTCGCTCTGGAATCCCAGAAGTTTCCACCAAAAAAGGCGTTCTGGGCTGCGTTGAAATTGAGTACAGGGAAATTTGGGGAATAGGTGTATCTCTGCGCGGTCCGCTTGCCTGCCCGAAACTGAAATGATCCAGGATACGCGATCATTGTTAGATTCACCGACGGGATCGGTCCGCTAAAGCCGGCGTACGGCATGTGGCAGAAACCGCAGGCCCTATTCTCGAAGGGGGACATGTGCTCGTCGAAATTCATGAGCTTGCCCAATAATTGGTTTGCCCTCATTCCGGTGTTCGCAAGGATTGGCGGCTGGTTGGTCAGAGTCGGAGGTGTTAATGCCTGCCATTGTGCGAGTGCTTCATTTTCGATGGAACGAACTTCACTGCGCACTCTTTCTATCTCTTGAGTCAAATCGGGCGGCAGAATACCGGGCGGGTACGGGTTGTAGAACGGCGGCGGCTCGTCGCGATCACCTTTCTTGCCTTCTTGTCCGACTCCATTTTGCGCCGATAGGAACTGAGTCGAGATCAGCAAGGTGGCCGCGACCGTCACGCACAGTATCACTAGCGCTGTCAGTCGTCTTTCTCTCATGAAGTAACCCCTTTCGTAATTTATTGTTCGGAGTGGATACGATGGATGGCGTGCGCCCGATGAACACACCCCCAGCTGCATTCAAGGCGTCATCTTTTGGATTAAGAATTCAGCGCGGTAAGAAGGAGTCAGTTTTCTGGTTTGACTACTGCGGAGTACCTAATAGATCCACCACTCTCTGTCGCCTTGGATTGACCTGTCGGATGGGAGCGACTGGAGTACTCAACTGATCCAAGCGCTTAGACAAATACTCTGTCGCACACTTCGCGACTTCCCGGCGAAACTAGAACGTCCCGTTATTGACGTCAATAGGGACAGTCATGTAGTACACACCGAATTTGTGATTGCTGTATTCATTCAGGTCTCGAAGTATCGTCTTGTCCGGGACTGACATGGATATCGCTCGATGGATTTACTTACGGGCGGACGCACTTCGGTTTCCAACAGACCGACAGTGTCCAAGGGATTGACAGAGCACCCTTGCCATCGGACGGTGGCTCCGTCTCTGTGTGTCTCGTATTTTCCTTGCTACCAACATCTTGCATGAATAGCCCTTTCTCCTGGCAAACGGTACAACGCGTGCTTTGGGCCAATGTGGAAATTGAGTCGAAGCTCAGCCAGCCGCAGAGGGCAATTCGCCATGAAACCAATCACTCCGGAAAGAAGTAAGATCGGATTTGTCGGTATCGGTTATATGGGCCGGCCGATTGCGCGCAGGCTCCTTGCATCCGGCTTCAAATTGACCGCCTATGACCGGGACCGCGGCAAAGCGCACGTCATTCTGTCATGCCTACCAAATGATGAAGCTGTCCTAGACATTTATAGAGGACCGGACGGCGTGTTCGCCAATATGAGTGGTGGCTCGCTGGTCATCGACATGAGCACCGTGTATCCGGAAACTTCGCGGGAGCTATCGAGACTCGGTTCCCAGCAAGGAGTCAAGGTGCTCGATGTAACGATATCTGGGAGTGTTCCCGCCGCCGAGCAGGGATCTCTTACCCTATTCGGGGGCGGAGATCAGGAATGCTTTGACGCCGCCGAGTCGATTTTTCGTGCGATCGCCCGAAAGTACTTCTACCTTGGGCCGAGCGGGTCTGGAGCGACGATGAAGCTCGTCGTGAACACCCTGCTGGGAACCGGAATGCAGGCGATTGCGGAGGCGGTTGCACTGGGAGAGAAAGCCGGGCTCGATCACCATCGTTTGCTCGACGTTCTTTCGGAAACGGCAGTCGTCGC
>QHYO01000600.1 GCA_003224135.1 Acidobacteriota bacterium
AGCGCGAACGCAAAGGACGTGTTTTTCGTGCCGGGCGAACACGATGTGCTGAACGATGACGGCAAGTCGTACCTGGAGCGCTACGGGAAGAACGCCAAGGGTGCAGGATGGTACAGCTTCGATAAAAAAGGCGTGCACTTCATCGCGCTCGTGAACGTCATGAATTTGAAGGCTGGCGGACTCGGCACCCTGGGTCACGAGCAACTTGAGTGGATCGAAGACGACGTCCAGCACCTGAAAAGCAGCACGCCCATCGTGGTGTTCGCTCACATTCCGCTATGGAGTGTGTATCCGGAATGGGGCTGGGGAACGGAAGACAGCGCGCAGGCGCTGGCGTACCTGAAGAAGTTCGGTTCAGTGACCGTGCTGAACGGTCACATTCACCAGATCATGCAGAAGGTGGAAGGGAACGTGACGTTTCATACGGCAGCGTCGACCGCATTTCCGCAACCGCAACCCGGCAAAGCCGATTCCCCGGGACCAATGAAAGTACCTGCCGAGCAACTAAAGAATGTTTTGGGAATTACAGACGTGAATTACCTGCAGGGCCGCAACGCTCTGGCGGTAGTCGACTCGACGCTTGCGTAAACCGGAGAAAATCCGGAGCAAGAAAATCCATTCTCACTAAATCTCTGGAAAAAAGGAAAAGGATAATGATGAGGAAAAGTGTGTGCATTGTGGGTTTATTGGCAACCGTGATGGTTGCCACGCTGCTTCTATCAGCGGGTTCACCGGGCAGCTCTGCGAACACTGCGGAACCCGCAAGCGCCGAAGTAAAAGTCGATAACTTCAGTTTTGGGCCGGCGACCCTCACGGTAGCTGTCGGGACGACGGTCACCTGGACCAATCGTGACGATATTCCCCACACGATTGTCAGCACGGACAAGGTATTCAAGTCCAAGGTGCTCGATACCGACGAAAAGTTCTCCTTTACCTTCAGCAAAGCAGGAACTTATCCGTACTTTTGCTCCATCCACCCCAAAATGACCGGTTCGGTCGTTGTGCAGTGAGCGACCAATGAGCGTAAACCCCTTCGATCTCAAAACGATCGTTCTCGCGAAGCACGCGCAGCATGTGGTGTTGATTCATTTTCCGATTGCACTGTTTCTTGTCGGCGTAGTGTTCGATTTCCTCGCACAGCGAACCGGGCGACGCGGATTGGCCGAAGCGGCCTACTTCAACTTCCTGGTCGCCGCGATTTCGACAGTGCCTGTTCTCGTAACGGGTGTCCTCGCCTGGCAGTTCGCACTCGAGGGACAAAAATTGAAAGGCACCCTGCTCGAGCACATAGTCCTCGCCTGCGTGTCGACGCTAATGATCTGGCTGGTCTGGTGGGTGCATTTCCGAGGCCGGCGACGGCCACGGCCTTTGCCGAATTACCGCTTGGCAATTGAATTTTTAGCGTTTGGGATCGTCACGCTGACAGCGCACTTGGGAGGTTTCCTGAGCGGCGTCAATGGTCCTGGCTGACGCAGCAATCAGATTTAGGAAACCGCCGAAAGCGGACGGAGTCCAGAAACAGAGGAAACATTATGAAGCTACTCTATGGAGCAATCGTTCTTGCATGCACGCCGTTACTACTCGTGGGAAATGACGCGGTTTATCCGACCGAAAAGATAGCCTCGTTTGTGATCGAAAAAGTGGACATAACGACGCTTCCGTCCGCGCTTCGCCCGAAGCGAGAAAAAGGAAAAAAGACGTTCGGCGAGTACGGATATGTGGCGCGGGAGCTCGACGACAAGAAAGCACTCCTCGATCCGCCGCAAGGAGCCTCGCAGATTTCGATCGAAGTACTGGAAGCGCAGAAATCTGGCATTTACGTCTGCATGAACAGCCAGTCACAAAACGAAAGCAGCGCGCGTTTCCAGCGGGTGTTTTTGTTGAAGCTGAAGAGTGCAAACGCGCTTCTCAAGGGCAGAGAGACCTGGAAGGAATTCGACAGCTGCCCAGTGATTGGCGATGCAGGCGAGGACTCTTCGAGCGTGAGCTACTAAGGGGCGGCTCACCAGGAGGCTATGTCCTGGTAAGTAGCGATCCCGATATTTGCGATTTTGTCGGTTCCTATTTTGAATGGAGGAATTGCATTGCGTCGGCTACTGCAAACCGCGTTGTTGTTCTTGTTGGGAGGACTTACCGTCACCGCCGGCTTCGCCCGACTGTTGAATACTTCCCGGACGGACCAGGAGGTACAAGTCATTGCGATGTCCGCGAAGAAGTACGAGTACAGTCCATCGCCCATCCGCGTAAAACGCGGCACCAGAGTTCAGCTAAGGATCACGGCTCTCGACAGGACGCACGGTATCAAGATCAATCTCAGCCCTGATGGATCAGACCAGAAGAACGATTCGGGCCTCATTTTCAGTTCGAACAATGATGACTGCTTTAAGCTCGAAAAGGGCATTCCAACCGTCGTGGAATTTGTGACGCGCACACCGGGAACCTACTCGTTCCACTGCTGCAATCGTTGCGGGATTGGCCACGGCGGGATGAAGGGTCAGATCGTAGTAGAACCGTAGCTTCGGATGGGCCCATCATACGTTTTTTCTTCTTTTTGAATCAAGACCGTGGCAAATGGAATTTCTGCGAACTGCCGGCTGGCAAATTCTGAGAAGTGACTGGGCCGTGCCAGATTACTACGAAAGAGACCGCTGTAGGCGAGGCCAAAGGCCGCGGCGCGGAGCGCTACCTTCCGAACCGAGCTTGCCGAAAGGTCGACAGCGCCCGTCAACGACCATCAAACGGCAAGGACTAAAGACCGGCGAAAAGGAGACATCCTCATCATGAAAGCAGTCGTGAGTGTCTCCTTAAGTCTTGTATTTGTCGGGCTCGCTACCTTGAACGTGGTCAGCATCTTAGAAAGCTCTCGCTCAGCGAATTCCCCGCGGACACGGGCTAGAGCAATAGCACTTCACCGCGCTGGCGGCTATCTCTTCATCGGCCTATTCGCGCTAATGGTCTGGTTCATGAGCAAGCGTCTTATTGGCTCCCCAGATGGAGTCCCTGGAGATGCCGCCGTACACGTCGACCTTGCCATTTTGCTGGTTCCACTTCTCTTCGTGAAGGTAATGATCGCGCGCAAGTACAAAAGCTATCATTCGATTTTGATGCCGCTTGGATTGTCGATTTATGTCATCTCTGTCGCGCTCGTACTCGTCCGTGTGCTGCCGTACGCGTTGGGGAAAATCAATCCTTGCAGTTCGATGGCGAAATATTCGCCGGTACTTCTTGTCGTGTTCTGCGTGTCTATGGCCCGCCTGGCACTTCGCCCGGTAAGTTCTTTCCCAACCAAAGCTCCAATACCTTCACACTCTTTCCAACCGGTATCGAAACCGCGGTCCGACACCTTCTCCCTTGAACTTGTCCGCAGCGAAGTGCAGACACGCGATGCCAAGACGCTTTGTTTTCGCGTTCAAGAGGGTAAGCAGCTGATCGCCAAGCCGGGGCAATTTCTCACGTTCCATCTCGATATCGACGGTAAGCAGGTCGCCCGTTCCTATTCCATCTGTTCTTCTCCGCTGAAAACAGATTATGTAGAAATCACCCCGAAACAAACCACGAACGGATATGTTTCCGTTTTCTTGAACGACAGAGCAACACCCGGCCTCATCATTAAGGCAAGCGGGCCCGCCGGTCAATTCTATTTCGACGAAAAGCTTCATACTGAACTCGTCCTCATCGCAGCCGGCAGCGGCATCACTCCGATGATAGCCATGCTCCGCTACATCGAAGAGCGCTCCCTAACTGTGCCAGTCACTCTCATTTACTGTGTGCGAACGCGGCAAGACATAATTTTTCAGGAGGAATTAATCCGTTTGAGCCGTTCCCTGGCCAGCTTCCGTCCGGCTGTCACACTGACCGCTCCAGATCCCGGGTGGAATGGCCAAAAAGGACGCGTGAACAAGGAGTTCCTCCTCGAGCGAGTATCCGATTTCCGTGTGCCCACTTTTTTCCTGTGCGGACCTGGTCCCTTCATGCAGCATGTATCCGAATTGCTCAAGGAGCAAGGAGTTTCAGCCGATCGCATCAAGCAAGAAAGTTTTGGTGGAAAGCCTTCCGTTGCGATTCCAGATTCATCCAGAGGCTCGTCAGTTGCCTTTGTTGAGTTTTCGCGCTCGGGATTCAGTTTCGAACTGATTGGGGATCAGACTCTGTTGGAATTTGCGGAGACACTGGGAATTTCCATTCCCTATGGTTGCCGTCAGGGTCAATGCGGCACGTGCGCCACTCGCCTCTTACAGGGCAGGGTGACCATGGAAACCGAAGACGGGCTGAGCCCTGAACAGAAACGGGCAGGATTTATTCTTCCGTGCGTCACCAGGCTTGAGGGTTCCATAAGTATCGACGCTTGATGAATTTTTAGTGCAGGAGCGATTCGGCGCCATGAGACTTGGCGCAATGAGAGTCATGTGAAACCAATTTCTCCGCGGGCTCGACCCTTATCTGTATCATCCGTTTTCTTTCTGCGTCTTGCTATCGCCAGTTCGAATCACACCGCGTCGGTGGCCGCTCAGGCCATCGTCGTCGATGAGGTGGAGGCGTAAAAGCCAGTCTTGTTGTCACATCGGGTGCGTGCCGACATTCGAATCGCTCGCCTTCCGGAATTCCGGTAATGGATCGTGTATATTGCTGCGTTGAATGCCCAAGGAGGTTACGGTGCCGGAGGAACAAATCGATCCCCGAGTGGATTTGTATATCGAGAAAGCAGCGCCATTTGCTCAGCCGGTGCTGACGCACCTGCGGAACCTCGTGCATCAGGCTTGTCCGAGGGCGACGGAGTCCGTGAAGTGGGGAATGCCGTTTTTCCTGCAACAGGGCATCGTTCTGTGCCACATGGCGGCGTTCAAACAGCACTGCGCCTTCGGCTTTTGGGGGCCGGAAATGAAAAAGGTGCTGGCGACGGGCGGATTGGTTTCAAGTAAGGCCATGGGCTCGCTAGGCCGAATCACGGGTTTGCGCGATTTGCCCGCAGACAGGCTGCTCCTTCGATACATGAGCCAAGCGGCGGAGTTCGTCGAAAGCGGCCAGCGAAAAAAGTCGATCGACCGGAAACCGAAGGCGGCGAAACCACACCTGCGGGTTCCGGTGGAACTGAGTGCGGCGTTGAAAAAGAATAAACTCGCGGCGAAGGCGTTTGAACGCTTCAGCCCGAGCTGCCGGCGGGAGTATGTGGAGTGGATTTGGGCGGCCAAGCGGCAAGAAACCAAGGAAAGGCGTGTAGCGCAGGCAGTGGAATGGATCGCGCAGGGGAAGTCACGGAACTGGAAGTACGAGAACTGTTGATGGCGTTACCGAATCGCCTTTCAGCGGCGACGCCCTCAGCTGCTCCGGCTTCGGTTCGTACGCGGCCAATCGATACGCCAGCGCCGGCCCCTTACCGGAAGCCAGAATAGTTCTTTTGCGGATGTGCCTTTCGAATGGTGGTAGAGCGCACCTGCCCGCTCATAAAAACCTCGAGTGTGCCAAGAGTCCCGAAATCCGAAGCGATGGAAGTCGAGATGATGGCGGAACTCATGACAAGCGTACCCGGAAAAGTTCCGAATGAAGTGATCTCCTTCCGAACGGCCGTTCTCGTCCACACCCGGATCAGCATCGTCGAAGGGTGATAATCGCCGAAAAGCTCCGTCGTCGAGTATTCCTGAACGCGAAGGGGTCTAGCCCTAAGAACACGGATTGGGCAAGGCGGGACGTTGTAGAAATCGGACGCAGTCCCCAGGAACTCCGCGCAGGCCACGCGAACATCTCCGATCGCTTCATTTTCTCATCGCCGATTCAATGGATCCAGCAAGTCTCACGAGTTGTCCATCGCGCGGCAATTCCAGTGCTTTGGTTCGATCACTGATACTGAACGATTCGCGATTCTTCTTCCGCGGTGGCGTGTCCGGCAGCATTCTGATCCATTGTTTATAGGGCGGCGTGGCACATGTTTCCTCTCGGAATTGTCAGGAAGCTATCGTGAAGTTGGCATTCCGAGGATGGAACGAATCTCGTGGCGGGCGCTTACGTCTCGGGGAGAACGAGGCGGTCTATCTAGCCAAATCATAAAATCCGCGAATTTAACTTCATGCTCCACACGAACATCCGCGACCGATACCTTCACCGTGCTTGCTCCTTGTGCAATCCCGGCGACCCACTCATTGCCTCGAAGTGCCGCCAGACCCCGCGCGACAGCTTCGTACAACGTGGCCGCCGTGACTTCGACGGTGTGTGATACGCCGTCCATGTCTTGGATCGTGACTCGACAAGAGCGAATAGGCACATCGGAGAAAATAACATATTCGCTTTTTATTCGCCATATGAGGACGACTCGAACCTCCCTTGGGACCTCGTCATTCACCGCCGCAGGCTGGGAAGAATCGTTCTATCCGAAGGGAATGCGCTCCCCTGACTACCTGACTTTTTACGCGACACACTTCTATACCGTGGAGGTGGACTCCACCTTCTATGCTTGTCCTTCCGCTCGCACAGTTAGCAACTGGAACGCCCGAACCCCCGAAGACTTTATCTTCTCGGTCAAGGTCCCGCAAATCATCACTCACGAAAGGCTACTACTGGATTGTGATGCTGCTTTGAACGAGTTCTTGAGTACGATGGACCTTCTCGGGAA
>QHYO01000605.1 GCA_003224135.1 Acidobacteriota bacterium
GTAGTGAGCAAGACCGCTCACGTCATAGAGATTCAGTGTGTCCGACGCATCGCCCGGCCCAGTGATGTAGGCATTCGCCCACCTCGCAGCGGCGGTTAGGTAGAACGTCGGATCAGTGTGGGGAAGTCCAGCAGGCAGTCCGCCGGCCTGAACAGCGAAGTAAAGTTCCGTCGCTCCTAGTTCCAGGTCATCGCGCCATTCCGATTCCGGATAAAAGCTAAAAGGGATGACAGTCAGCAAATTACCGCTTGGCGCGGTGTTCGCGAGATCGAAAATATGTTCCGCGGAGAGAAGGCAGCGGTCCGCGTAAGCGGGATCCGAACCCTTGAACACTTGGTAGCACTCAGCCAGAGCAGCTGCCATGCGGCCCGCCAGGTTCGGGCTGATCGAAGCGTTGGCGCCGCCGGCGGTATTGATAAAGACCGGCCTGTGACAAATGTAGCGATAGCGTGAGGAACAACTCTGGTAAGTATCGTCGGCTTGCGGCAGTCGCCAGATGTCATGGTCGCTGACGGTCTGTGAATTGCCATCTCCGATTCCTACCTGATAGTAAAACGTCTTGGTCGAATCGTCCCACATTTTTTGCAGCCAGTCGGTGCCAAAGCGGGCTTCGGCGGAAAAATTGGAGCTACTCGATCCAGCGCCCATTTGATTCGGAAAATCTCTTACACCGACTAACATCAATGCGACCGTGTAGCTTTCCGTCTGAACAAACTTGAGATAGTCGCCAGCGTCCCACCATCCGCCCGACGCGTCGACTTGTGCGCCTATCGGTGAAAGATCGCCGGAGAACCGTCCGTTCTTGTTAACGTTTGGCGTGAGATAGACACTGGCCACAGAGTCGTTGAGATGGCCGCCCGCAGACCGCAGGGGCGTGGAGATGAAATTTGCGCCGTCTCGTTCGTTCTCGTAGAAATACAAACTGTTCGCCAGCGGGCCGGTGTAGAGGTTAGCGGAAGAATCGACAGCGAAACTAGGTGACGTCGCAGCAGCGGGTCCGAGTATAGTGATGTTGTAGGTTCCGGCGGTAGTTACCAAATCGAAGTCCAGAGCGTAAACATTGGAAAAGGAGCCCCAGGAACCAAGCTTCGGGCCAATCGGAGCGGAATAGACCGAAGTCCCCGATGAATTCACAACCTTAAACGTCGCGCCGGTCTCCGCAGTCGACGACATCAAATAGGCGCGCTTGGTCGCGTTCATCGGATAGCCGACCTGGTTCACACGAACGAACGCGCTTTGCGCCGGCAAAGGGGCGACGGTGCCGAGAACCAGTACGATCCAGCAAAAAGCGCTCGCCATCCGGAGTGGGAATCGCGCTGCAGTTTGCAGCGAGTCTTGCGACGGGTTTCGCGAGTCTGTTGACAACGGTGCTTGACGATTGTTCCGCGATTTGATCTCTTGCATAGGGGCCTCCGTTTCGCGATGGAGTGCTGAAATGCGGGCGCGGGAACCGTCTTAGGCGGGGGATGGGACGCTTAATTAAATCGGTTCAACACTAGCTTTGTGCGCCTGCCTGCGAGTCTTGTCAAGTAATTTCTTCTGCAAAACACTCTTCGGGAACCTTGTTCCGCGTTTCCCTTCTGCCGGGTCCGTCTATGATAGTCTGACCGTCGCTGCAGCGGGGTTCGGGGCCCGACGAGGAAATAGACTTCTCTATGAAACACTATTACGCTCTCTTTTACGATGAGCTGGTCAACGATTTTGTGGACCAGCGAATTCCCTTTCGTGAGGAACATCTTCGCCTCGCTCGAGAGTCACATGCTCGAGGCGAACTTCAGCTGGCCGGCGCGCTTGCTGATCCCGCGGACGGCGCGCTACTGGTATTTCGCGCGGAGAGCCCCGCGGTAGCGGAAGCATTCGCAAAACACGATCCTTATGTTCAAAACGGCCTTGTCAGGAAATGGCACGTGCGAAAGTGGACGGTAGTGGTCGGAAATAGTGAGGGTTGAGATTCAAGCAATCTCGTTCCAGTAGTGGAAGTTTTACCTTTGCGGTGTGTCCTTTCCGTATTACGGTCCTTCCCATATTGATACGGTCGTCGCATCTCGGGTAACACAAATCGATGTCCAGACGGATACGGAGCGCTGCATGTCCAGCATCGCAGGCACCGACGTACATGCTGCTGAAAAATCCGCACAGATGTCCAGCCAGGCGCTCCGAAAACAGCTTGGATTTGCGGACGTGATCTTTGCTTGCGTTCTGATGGTGGTGATTCCGGATTTCTTTGGCGCTGCCGTCAAGGCCGGACCGGCCAGCGTTTCCTTGTGGCTGTTGGCGATTGTGTTCTTCTTCGTACCGCAGGCGCTGGTGGTAAGCCATCTAAACCGGCGCCTTCCCCTCGAGGGTGGTCTGTACGAGTGGGCGCGAGTCGCCTTCGGTGATTTGGCGGGATTTCTAGTGGCTTGGAACTTGTGGCTTTACGTTGTGTTGTATTCAGCGGCCGTTGGCCTGGTCACCACAAATTACCTCTCGTACGTCCTCGGGCCAGAATACTCATGGATTGCGACGAATCGCCGCGCACTGTTCGCAGTAACCCTGGCGATCGTTGCCGGGCTGATGCTGGTGACGCATCTGGGCCTGCGCGTCGGGAAGTGGGTGACCAACACAGGAAGCTTTCTCACGATCGTGACGGTCGCGGTGCTGGCCTTGCTGCCTTTCGTGCGCCACGCGCAAGGAACGCTTGCCGAGTATCATCCCCTAAGGCTCACTCTTCCGCCGCTAACCCTCTTCAGCTTTAGTGTCTTCAGCAAGATGACGTTTGGCGCGTTGTGCGGGCTCGAATACGCGGCGATTTTTTCCGGCGAGGCGCGCAACCCGGTTCGGCATTTCCCGCGTGCGATTCTTCTGGCCGTGCCGCTTGTGGCGGTCCTCTATATTTTCGGCACCAGTGCAATTCTCGCGTTTGTCTCTCCCGCTTCTGTGGACTTGATCGGACCGATTCCGCAAGCTCTGCGGCTTGGTTTTGCAGGGATGCCCGCAGCGCAAATCATCGTGCCGGTAGCGATTCTGCTGCTTCTGACAAATTATCTTTCGAGTTTTAGCCTGAATTTCGCGGCGAACACACGTCTGCCGATGGTTGCCGGATGGGACCGCCTACTCCCGGCATGGTTCACGCGGCTCCATCCCAACTACCGGACGCCTGTGAATTCCATCCTTTTCCTCGGAGTGATCACGCTGTTCGCGGGCCTTGCGGCACTGGTCGGCGTTCGCGAACTGGAAGCTTTCTCCATGTTGCAGGTATGGGGTTTCGCTTTCTACGGCTTGGCGTACCTCGCCTTGTTTGCAATTCCTCTATTCGCCAAACGGGGCTCGAAGTTGCGTTCCGGGTTGCCATTGAAGCTGGCCGCTGTTTGCGGACTGTTGCTGACGCTGCTGTTCGTCACGCTCTCCATTTTTCCAATCGTGGGTGTCGTGAACCGAGTGGCCTACGCGACAAAAACGATCGCCGAACTGTTTGGCGGGAACTGCAGCGCACTTGTCTTGTTCCACTTCCAGCGCCGGCGCACTGATCGATTGGCGTAGCGGCGCACTAAGTCAATAGCAAGTGGAAATGTCAACTCGAGATAGAGCGTCATCTCAAGCCGGTCTTTCCCACTTCCCACTTTTGGCGGAACGGAAAATCGCGTCGATGACCTTCATGTTGCCAAGCGCGTCTTCCAGCGGTACAGCAACGTCAGTGTTCTCTCGAATGGCACGCGAAAATGCGTCGCCCTGAATCGTGTATTGGTCGCAGGTAGGAATTTCTTCGACTAAGACCTTGCCGCCGTAAATAGCCATGCCGTCGGCGACCGTGATCTGCGTTGGCCGATCGTTCGGAGCGTTGAAAGGGATTTCAACTGCTAAGCGACCTGTCGTTCCAAGGAGTTCAACACGCTGAAAATAATTCGTCTGCGTGCCGCATGTGAACACTGAGTGGCCGGAGGAAAACTCCATGACGCCGGAGGCGAGGCGATCAGTGCCAAAGTCCGGGTCGAGTTCCAGAGCACCGGTCACGCGCCGGGGCTCCCCGTTAAATAGCCAGCGCGAAAGTGTGATGGGGTAGCTTCCAATATCCAGCAGGCCGCCGCCACCCCATGCAACCTTGTGACGAACGTTGTCAGGATCGCGGTTGAAGTAGCTGAAGATTGTAACGATCGACTTGAGCTCACCGATTGTTCCGTTACGCGCAAGGTCCCGTACGCGCAGCCATTGCGGATGCGTCTTGACCATAAAAGCATCGCCGAATTTCACTCCCGTGCGTTCGCGAACGCGCAGCAATTCTTCCGTTTCCGCGACGTTGCAGCCAATCGGCTTTTCGCACAAAACGTGCTTCCCCGCTTCGGCAGCTTTGATTGACCACGGTACGTGTAGATGATTCGGCAGTGGATTATAAATTGCCTCGATTTCCCGCTCGGCGATTAGCTCTTCGTACGAGCCGAAAGCCTTTGGAATACCGAGCTGCTCTGCCGCGTTTTGTGCTCTTGTCAGGTCGCGA
>QHYO01000601.1 GCA_003224135.1 Acidobacteriota bacterium
TTACGGACCGAAAGGTTTGGGCCAGCTCACTGTGTGACGCCTCGATCCGGGCCCATGAGCGAAGCCCGGGGAAGCGTGCGCTTAATTAATTAAGCAGCAAGTGCCAAGTTGTTATTGGCAGTTCTAGTTTCCATCCAGTTACGGGCGGTTGGACCCCGGCATGCCTTCGGGACGCGACAGCTTCCGTCGAAACCGTGTCGCCCCCTGAAGCTATTTTAGCATTTTTGCGGTTCGGGCGTTTGGAAAGCTGGTGGGGAGCATCGCCTCTGGATCGAGTTACAGTTTGCAGTTTTCAGAGTCGACAGTTCCTGCAGCCCTGCTGCCGGTTGACTCAACCCATGCTGCGCCGTCACCAGTCCGGACCCCGGCGTGAGTTAGAGACCGCGTGCGGCGAACCGCACCGCCTAAGGTTGACTGTTTAACTGAGCACAGGGGTACCGCAGGCGGGTTGACGGGGCGGGTCACCACTACCAAAATGAAATCTCGGGAGGCCTGCGGTCGAATCGGGCCGAAATCGTTATGTCCAATGAACCGAACGCTATCGAACAGGCCGTTGCACGGGCTCTACGGGATAGCCTCGAGCGCATGCAGCGCAATTCGGACGAGTTGCATCATGCCGTAGCTGATGTTGTCTCGGCTTGCAGCAGCAATAAGCCGACCAACGCCCTCCCTCCGCTCCTTCGCGCGCAAACCAGCGCGGCGTCCCTTTCGGCGGCGCTAGAAGTGCTCTCCCGCTTCATTGCGGTCACCTTGCAGACCGGCGCTCGCTCTCCGCTTGAGGCGGAAATTTCGAGACTCGTCACCGCGGCTGCTGTCGAGGCGCCCCCGGCTGCCCCTGAACCCATGCGGCCAATTCCGGTTCCTCTGCAACCGATGGCGCAGCCCGTGGCGGCGGTGCCTCCCGCAGAGCACCAGCCTGCGTTCACGCCCCCGCCTCCACCCGTTCACGAACATATTCCCGAATCGGTACAGGAACCAGAGCTGGAAGGTACGCCAGACTTCGACGTCAATAGGTTGACGCCTGAGGAACAAGAGCTTCACAGACGCGCAAATCGTGTGGCGAAAGTTTCCATGCAGGATATTAAAATGTTACGACCGGATCAGGTTCGCCTGGGCCGCGAGAACAAAGACATCTGCGTACGATTGAAAGACGACATTGAGAAAGCTCATCGCGAATACGACAGACGATTCAAACCCATCATGGATCATCCTGTGGACTACTTTTATCGATGGATGGTGGAAATTCTGGCGGAAGGCGATGCCGGCGCGCTCGGCGAATATCCTTACGCCGTCCCAGCTCGCCAGCACTAGAAGCCCATCAAATTTTTTCTCTTTGCAACACGGTTTCGGCGCGAAGTGCATCGCGGTAGTTCTCTCTGCTGCGCTTTCGTTCGTTTGCGTATGCGATGCTTCGGCGCAAAAGCGCAGCAAGTCCACTAAGCACAAAGCCGCGCCATGCCACACCGGATGCAAACCGGATACGACTCCGCCGGATGTCGTGACGACCTCGACCGCGGATGCCAGCACTCACCAGGAATTATCTGGACTTGCGCGTAATTTGCATAACGCTGCGCCCGGCGCTTACGAAAAACTTTCCGCTTTTGCCACGAAACATTCATCCGACCCCTGGGGCGCGCGCGCAGCCCTCGCACTCGGCTATGACGATTATCAAAAAAACAGGGCACTGCAAGCCCTCGCGTGGTTCACAAAGGCGAAGGGCGACACATTGCTTGGAGAATACGTTCTTTTCTGGACCGCGCAATCGAAACGCGCGCTGAAACGCAATCAAGACGCGCTCGCTGACCTGAACCTCATCCGCCGCGACTATCCGAATACAGCCATTAAAGAGCAAGTCGTGGACGCGCTTGCGGCGACCGCGACGGATACCGGTCATCCTCAGGACGCGATCGAAGCGCTTAACGCATACCCCGCAACAGCATCAAAACCCGCTTTGTTGCTCGATCGTGCTCATGCTTACCAGGCAGCGGGACAAACCGTTCGTGCCGCGAAAGATTATCAG
>QHYO01000602.1 GCA_003224135.1 Acidobacteriota bacterium
TCGGATATCTTTCCGACTTTTTTTCTGTCTATGACGACCTCAAGGTGTGGGAGTACGTGGATTATTTCGCTCGTGCCTACAAGCTGGAGTCGCAACAAATTCCAGGCCGCGTGCGGGAAGTTATTCAGCAGCTCGGCCTGGAAACGAAATACGACTCCTTCGTTGGAGGACTCTCGCGCGGAATGAAGCAGCGGCTCGGCATCGCCCGCGCGATCGTGCACGATCCCCCTCTGCTGATTCTGGATGAGCCGGCCTCCGGGCTGGATCCCAAAGCCCGTGCGGAACTCAAGGATCTCATCCGCGCGATGAACTGCAATGGAACAACTATTTTGATTACCTCGCACGTGCTCTCTGACTTACAAGAGATTTGCACGTCCCTCGCGATTCTCGAAAAAGGCAAACTTCTACGGGTTGGCAAGATCGCCGATGTGATGAGCGATGCCGGTCGAACGCGGCGCGTGCGAGTGCGGCTCGCGGCGCCAGGTTTCCCCCTGAAGGACTGGTTGAGCGCAAGACCCGAAATCAGTGAGTTGCATGCCGCAGAAGATTCCGCTGACTTCGTTTTTCCAGGCAGTGATCTCGAGCTGGCAAATCTGATTCGAGACGTTGTCACCGCCGGCGCGCCAGTATGCGCCGTGGAAGAACGTGCGGAATCGCTCGAGCAACTGTTCTCACGCATTTCCAGCGGAGAAGTAAAGTGACCAGCTTGTTTTCCAATCCGGAGCTCAGGCGTATCGCGAGGTCGCAGCTACGCACCAGGAAAATGCTTGCCGTCGCCGCGATCTGCGCTTTGCTTTCCATATCAGTTGGATACCTTTTTGCGCAGCGCGAATCGCCGCCCAATGAGGCCCATCGCTGGGCCATGGATCTCCTGGAGCTCGTCCTGGCCGCGCAGGCGCTTGTTCTCGGAGCCGGTGGCGGTATTGCTTGCTTGAACAGCGTTTTTTAAGGAAAAAGAGCAGAACTCGTTCGACTTTCAGCGATTGACCAGGCTTAGTCCGCTTGAACTCGCTCTCGGCAAACTTTTCGGCGCCCCCATTCTTATGTATTTTGTTTGTCTCTGCCTGATGCCGCTTTCTATTTTTGCCGCCATGTTCGCCCATTCTAAGTTTTTCTTTTTTCTTGCAGCGTATGTAGTTTTGCTGGTCGCCTCCATCACATTCCACGCCCTGGGTCTTTTGATGTCGGTGTTGTCAATTCGTGGCTCGCAAACCGGAGCAATTATCCTCATCCTTCTTCTCATTTGGATCAGTTCCTACGGCGGGGGTATTTCTTCCTCCACTGTTTTCCGTCTTGGTTCTCTCGGGCCATTTTTTGCCCCGCAGTTAGTCTCGCAAACAACCTGGAACCCTCGCGAACTCGAAAAGCACTTCAACTACAACGGCGTTAGCTACGAATATAACGGCGGAATGACGGACGTGCTCTTTGGAAAACACGTCCATCATTTTCCCGTCTTGCTTGTCCTGGATGTGCTTTTGGCGCTGTGGTTTTTCATCGCGATTGTCAGAAATATCAAGCGCGACCCGGCCGAGTATGAACTCTATTCGCCTGCGCAGTCGCTCGGACTGGCACTCTTTCTCAATGTGGTTTTTCTGGCGTTCTTCAATTGGCGCCACGACGGCGATGTGGACGGCGCGGCTTTCTTGTTGTCCTTGAATATGGGCGTTTTCATCGTGCTGGGTCTGGCGCTGCTTCGAAATCGCGAGCGTATGCGAAGAATCGTGCGTATGCGCGTGGGCGCACCTCGCTGGCTCGATAAATGTTGGCCATCGCCTCTGCTGTTCGTTGCGACTTTGGGTGCAGGCGCGTTCGTTGCACTCGGTGCCGTGCTATCGCGGGCGCCCGGTCAAGCTTCCAATCTGAGCTTCCTGATATTCCGCGTGCTTTTTTTTGCCCTGTGGATCGTTCGCGACCAGCAATATCTGCAGTGGATGAGCCTGCGTAACGGACGCAATCCTCTCGTCATGGGTGTTCTTTATCTTGTGATTTTTTATGTTTGTTCCGGAACCGTGCTTACCGCCTTTGATTGCTTCGTTCGCGAACGTATTGCCTTTACCGCATTCTTTATGCCCACTCCAGTTTATTGGCTCGATCCCGTTTCCTGGATGGAGAGGCCGGCAATTTGGATCGCTGCGTATTTGGCGCAACTCGCGCTGATCGCCTTTTTTGTTCACTTACAGCGGCAGCAGCTTGTAGAACTGACCGCACATTCCGATAGCCCCACTCTAGCAAAGCAGCTGGCGTCGTAAATCGTTCTGCGGCTCGGGAAAAGTGTCAGACGGCCAGCTCGAACGGAGAAGCTTCAACTATCTTGAATGCCATGTTGGGAGCGCATAGCGGCCAACAAAATGTTGAGCTGCCTTATGGCCAAGGTAAACACTAAGCGCCACGCCGTGTCCAGAAAACCCGCCAAGGACGAGCACGTTCCCGTTTTTTGGATGGCGACGAAACGTCGGCACAAAGTTTTTTGTAATAAGAATGGGTCCGCCCCAGCGATGCGTGAAGCGCACTTGTTTTAGCGCGGGATGCAAACGCCGAACGCGCTGTTCAAGCGACCGCAATCGTTCCGCCGCCTCGCCACGGCGAACATCGAACTTCTCGAGCCCGCTCCACACTTCTTTCACGCGTGACGCCGTGGAATGGTACATCCTCGCGCCATCACGCAAGGTCTTCCCGAACGCCGGCACCAGCCCGCTACCAAAAATCATTCCGCCATCTTTCAACTTCCGGCCCCAAAGGTAGGGAAAATCCACGGTATAGAAAGGTTGGGCCGAATTCATCCCAAGCGCATCGATTTGTTTTGTGGTGAGCCGTGCTGTTGCAACTGCGAAGGTCAGTTTTGGTTCCGCAGATTCTTTCGCTTCATAAAGTTTTGCCGCAAGATCCAGCGACCCTGCGTTCGTAGCAAGCAGCACCTTCCTTGCGGTCACAATTTGTTCTTTCCTGCGTCCCTTTACCTTAGGGCGAACATGCAACCGCAACGGATTGGAATATTCAATCTTCAGGACCTCAGCGCCCTCTACAATCTGCGCGCCGAATTTCACCGCCGCTTGCGCCAATCCGGAGAGCACCTTTCCCGGGTCCACCGTTCCCCCTGGCACTTTGCCCACCGCTCGCACTCGCCCCGAATCACTCCAGTCAATCGGCGACCGCTTTAGAGGACGAACTTTCTTTCCCTCCATGGATTTCCCACCCCTGGCCACTTCCCACACACCGGGCAAATCCAGGTCGGCTTCGACTCCCAGCCCATTCAAAATTCTTCTGTAGCCACGTAGCACATCTCCAAGTCCAGCCAGATCACCCGCCGCGCTTTGTGCTAGCACCATCCCGCCCGTCCGCCCGCTAGCTCCGTTGCCCAGCAAAGCCGCTTCCAGCAGTAGCACGGACTTTTTCGGCGCCAACCGCGCCAACCACGCCGCCGCCGAGAGCCCGGTAAACCCGCCGCCCACAACCGCGAAGTCTACATGGTCCGGCAGCGCTGTCGTCTGAGACCGAAACGAAACCGTCCACGGCGTCTTGCCCCAATTTTGCTTTCTTTTGGCCATAGTTCCAGGTTCGATGCGCCACCCGCGCCCATCGTTCCAAAGCCAGTTTGATCCACCGACGTTGGCCTCGGCTCAACTTCCTGTGGTATTCCCACAGGAATTATGCTCTACTGTGGTCACACCACAGGAGAGCTTGCATGGCGGAGTCGAAACTCGATCTACTGCAGGGCACACTGGACCTCATGGTCCTTCAGACTCTGGCGACCATGGGATCGCTGCACGGCTACGGCATCGCGCGGCGCATCGAGCAGGTGAGTGGCGACCATATCTTGCTGAATCAGGGGACAATTTACGCGTCGCTTGTACGGATGCAGCAGCGAGGATGGATCTCCGCCGACTGGGGAATTTCATCGAACAACCGCAAAGCCAAGTTCTATTCGATTACAAAAAAAGGACGCAAACATCTTTCTGACGATACAGCGTATTGGCAAAGGCTGTCGGGCGTGATGGGTCGAGTTCTCGCTATGCAGGACGAAGGTGGCGACCAATGATCGACTTGCTTCGACAATCTTTCGAGCGGCTTCGCTCCATTTTTCGCAGCCCACAACTCGACAGCGACCTGGAGGCGGAATTAGCCTCGCACTTGGAATTGGCCATCGAAGAAAACATCCAGCATGGAATGCCCGTCGGCGAAGCCCGCCGCCAAGCGCTGATTCGCTTCGGCGGAACGGAACAAACAAGATTGCTGCATCGCGAAGCGCGCGCACTGCCGGCGCTCGATATGCTCCTTCACGATCTGCGCTACGCGGTGCGTGGGTTATTCAAGAACCCGGGATTCACGATTGCTGCAGTGCTCACGCTGGCGCTGGGCATCGCCGTGAATGCCACGATGTTCAGTCTCGTCAGCGCTTTTCTGCTGCGGCGTCCGCCGGTCCGCGACCCAGAGCGCGTCGCCGTGGTTAGTTCCGTGAACCCTGCGCCGGCTTTCCATGCCGACGCGAGTTCCGTCTCCGCTCCCAACTACCTGGGTTGGCGCGAAGCAAACCAGGTTTTCGAGGATATGGCTGCTGCCGATGAGTATCGAACCGTTAGTTTGACCGCGCAGAATCACTCCGCCGCGGCAGCCCAGCCAGAGGCGCTCCGTTCCGCAGCGGTTTCTCCCAATTATTTCAGCGTTCTTGGTGTCACACCGCAACTCGGGCGCCCTTTCGAAGCCGGCGAAGACCAGCCCGGACGCGACCACGTCGTCATACTTAGCTACGAGCTTTGGGACCGGCGCTTCGCTGCCGATCGTTCGCTCATCGGCCGTACCCTTCGACTGAACCGGGAAAACTACACAGTGATCGGGGTCATGCCGGAGAGTTTCCGTTTGCTCGGCTTCACGTCGCAACTTTGGACTCCACTCGTTTTGACCGCGACAGATCAGACTGCAGCCGCCCGCAAGGATCGTTCGTTGCACTTGTTTGCAAGACTGAAGGCCGACGCAACTGTCGAACGCGCCCGAGCCGAGTTCGTCACCCTCGCTCGTCGCGCCGCGGAGAACTTTCCCGAAGCCGAACGAGGCTGGGGCGCAACGGTGCGCACGCTGCCCGATTTCCTGGTCTACGATTTCGAAATTCGCAACGCCCTGACGATCATGATGACCACGGTGGCCTTTGTTCTGATGATTGCCTGCGCCAATGTAGCTGGCCTGCTGTTGGCCCGCGCGGCGGGACGCCGAAAGGAACTAGCCATCCGCATCGCCCTCGGAGCCGGTCGCTTGCGCGTCATCCTGCAACTGCTCACGGAAGGCTTACTGATCGCTCTTCTCGGTGGCGCCGCGGGCCTTCTGCTTTCCTACTGGGGCATTCAATTTGTTCGTGCGAGTCTGACCTTCAACGAGGCAATCAGCGCCGTTCCGATGAGTCTCGATCGGAACGTCCTGCTGTTCGCCTTCGCTGTCTCGCTGACTTGCGCTCTGCTGTGCGGTCTGGCTCCAGCGCTGAACGCATCGCGAACCGATGTCAACACGAACCTGAAAGACGAAGGTCGCGCGTCGTCGCCGAGTCGTTCACACAGCCGTCTCCGGACCGTGATGGTCACCGGCCAGATCGCGTTGGCCTCGTTTCTCTTGATCGGAACCGGGTTGCTTTTCCGCGGAATTTTCCTCGTCGAACAGCAGAATCTCGGCTTTCGCGCAGACCATCTTCTTACCGCTAGCGTGACGCTCGATGTCGCGCGATACAAGGACGCTCCCCAGAAGACTCTATTCGTGCGCGATCTGCTCGCACAGCTCCAGCATATTCCGGGCGCCGAAACCGTCGCTGTTGCCTCCGACCTTCCGGCGACCGGACCCGGCAGCGCCGCTTTCCGGATCAAGGATCAGCTCGAATCGCCTACGGACCAACCGCTGACCGCTCTCGACGTAGTCGTTAGCCGAGACTACTTTCAAACGGCGGGTATCCCTCTGTTGCGCGGCCGAACGTTCACGGAAAACGATAATGCCACCGCGCCGAGCGTGGCCGTTGTAAACCAGGAATTTGTGCATCGTCACTTACGCGATCAGGATCCGCTTGGAAAACAGATTCGCCTGGACGTGAGCGATGCAAAGTCCAATTGGACGGAGATCGTAGGCGTTGTCAGCAACGTAAAAACTCATTCCGAGGACGCTCGCGAGGATCCAGAAATCTACGAACCATTCCTTCAGCGGCCTGTGCCTTCCTTATTTCTCATGGTCCGCGCAAGTTCCGACCCGGACAGTTTGGCGTCGGCTCTTCGCGGCGCGGTTGCGCAGGTGGATACCGAACTTCCACTCGCAAGCGTGATGGCCATGCCTGCTTTGATCGAACGGCAGAAGGGTGGAGACACATTTTTCGTGCGTGTACTGGGCAGCTTTGCGCTGCTGGCTCTGGTCCTCGCGGCGATCGGCATATATGGACTAGTTGCTTATTCCGTCGGCCAGCGAACGCATGAAATCGGCATACGTATAGCGCTCGGAGCCAGGAACCCGGACGTGCTGCGCATGGTTTTACGGGAAGGCCTAAAGATGGCCGCGATCGGGGCGGCAGTCGGACTCGCTCTGGCGCTGCCGCTGCCGAAAGTGTTTGACTCCATGTTCTATGGTTTCCACCCGCGCGAGCCGCGCCTCTACTTTATCGTGCCGGCAGCCATGCTCGCGGTCGCAATATTGGCGACGTATATCCCGGCTCGCCGAGCCTCAACCGTCGACCCAATGATCGCCCTCCGCAACAATTGAAAGCACCTTTGAGAGCACGTTGCCGAACCAACTCGGGGTGCGATTTCAGTCTTTGACTGTGATTTCCTGCCCGGTCGCCTTACCAAGCGCACGCAGGTAAGTGTCCATCGTGCGCGTCTGACCAAAAACAAAACGCGACATAAACCGAAACATCGGATTGTAGACTTGGCCGTCCTCTGTGATGCGCAGAACGGTATTTTCTCCCGTGGACTGCAGCGCATAACTCCATGTTCCGGCGTAAGGCAAGTTCTCGGTGGCAATCCGACGCTTCAGCGAAACCGGTGGCACACGATCCAGGACTTCGTAGGTGATTGTTTCACCGTCACCTGTGGTTTCGCGCGTCAATTCACGACCGCCGTCGGCTGAGACGGTCTCCCATTTCGTGACATCGGGGCGCCAAGTTTGAGCCCCTGCAATCAGCGAAAAAAGTTGTTCAGCTGTTACGCGGTACGAAGCGCTGCGGGATACAACATGCCGTTTGGGAAGCCACACACCAACCACAGCGACCCCGAGAATTAACAGAACAAGGCCAGCGACCAGAATACCTCTCTTTCTTTGGCTAAGCAAGATCCTCGCGTGTTTCGCCAGGTACTCGATGCCTTGCAGCGCAGTTTCTAATTCTTTGGCGGACATCAAGCGAAACATCTGCCTCACCAGCTCCGGATCAAGAATCGTGTTTTGCTCTTTCACACGAACCCCGGTTGCCGTCAAGGTCAAGCCGACACATCGTGCGTCGCTCTTGCCTCGACTGCTGATGATGTGTCCGGCGCGAACCAATCGTTTTACCGTGATGCTCATCGTTGATCGCCCCACACCCATGTGCTCGGCCAACTTCGACACAGTTGTGGCGCGCGTGGGATGCAGATGGTCCAGAACGCTGGCTTGATGTTCGGTGATGCTTCTTCCAGCTTCATCCTCGCGTACATGTTGACGATGGCACGCCAGAAAGATGGCCGGGTAAGCATCCAACAAACGTCTGATTCCGGGGTCCAACATAATCGGCAGGGTGCGGCAAATGGTTTGATGTGTCAAACAAATTATTTTCGGCGACCTGCTCTTACTCCCGCTCTCCCTGCCGAGTGTCGGCTAGACGCAACAGCAGCCTGATCTGCACGGGAAAACTGGCGACGGACCCTCTGGATTCCGCGATTGGAACTCAACTCCGTCTCGCAAACCATCGCGTGTCAGGTGAGGAATTCGCTCTCCATCACTTCGCTGATTTGCACCACGCTCGAGCCATCGAAATAGTTGCGCTCGTCCGCAATGAACTCGGCAGCCGTGGCTGTTAACGCGCTGTCCATCTCAGCCATTGTGCGGAAGAACAGATGGCCCACGGCATGGAAGGGCGGCGGCGCTCCGGCAGGAAAACCGCCGATCCCCTTGTCGATCTCCGTACGCACCAGCCCGCGCGGCTTCAGAAGCCTGCGCGAAAGCTCAAGATGCCGGCCCAGATAGTAGTTCCAATCGAAGTGAGATCCGGAAGTCGCAGGGTACATTACGCTAAGTCGGATCATGCGGCGAGCATACCATCAGTCGTCCACGATTCCCGGCTGTCTTTTCTCACTCACTCAAGCAAACGGGTCGGAAGAGCATTCGACGGGAGAAGGGTCATTCACAAAAGAAGCGAGCACGTCGTCAATCACCAGTTCGCCGTGGTGATCGACCGCGCGGGCAAGATGAGGTGAAGCGTTTTTCCCTTCGACCTGAGATGAACGTCGGTGTTTTCATTCCGGCTGTTCAATAGCTGTGCGACATAACCTCCGTCTGGCGT
>QHYO01000088.1 GCA_003224135.1 Acidobacteriota bacterium
ACTATCGTAGGCTCGCGCAAGAAATTTATAGCAACGCTCATCCGCCGGGCTCAGATCCGCGCCGCGAAGGAACGCTTTCACTGCATCGTCATAATTTCCGCGCGCGTAGTACGCCATTCCCAGGCCCACCATCAGCCGCGGTGAATCGGGATAACGCGCGGTTGCTCGCTCAAAAACCTGCACCGCCGGGTCAAGCGTTCGATGCAGGAGCAGTTCGCTTGCCCAATCGAACAAATTGCTCTCGCTCGGCTCCATGTGCGCCGCAGCTTCGAACTGAGTGGCGGCGGCGACAAACTGACCGTCCTTTTCTTCGATCTGGCCGAGAAGATTGTGTAACTCCGCCGTATCCTTCTGTTTCAGCAGGCTCTGTACCGAGCTACGAGCTTCGGACAGGTGTCCTGTCACAAGATAACCGAGCGAAAGATCGTAGCCATTGTCATAAGAACCCGGATTGATACGCTGCGCTTTCTCCAAAAACGGAATAGCCTTGCCGACATTTCCGGCGTGTATGTACGCCTCTCCCAAATTGTGGTTCGTATCGAAATTCGTTGGCTCCAGCTCCACTGCTTTTGTGAACTGCTCTATCGCCAGATTGAACTTGCCCAGGCGCGCGTAGCTTGCTGCAAGATTTGAAAGCGCCGCAACGGAATCAGGCTTAATTCGAACGGCCTTCTCAAGATGCTCATTCGCTTTCGTGTCCTGTGATTGCGCCGCGTAAGTCAAACCGAGAAGTTCGTGCACTTCAAAACTTTCCGGTACTTCGCGCAGCAGTTTTTCGAGCGGCTGGATGGCTTCTGCGTAATGACCCGCCTCGTACTGTGAGACGGCAGATTGGAACAGCCGATCTCTCTCTGGGGTCTGCGTGCCCTGCGCCAGCAGTGGCGAGGACCATGCCAAAAGAACGAAGAAAATGATCAGATTGCGAGCGCTGCGTGACATCACGGTAGTTCGATGTTAGCACCGGCATACCAGAAAACTTATACCAGGAAAAAAGGGCGCCAAGAAAAAACGGGGAGGAGCTTCTTAGGAAGCGCCTCCCCGCTGGGGTGGTTGTTTTGTTTTAGTAGTAGAACTTGAGCGCAAACTGGATTTGGCGCGGATCGTTCGGCGCATCTCGCGTCGAACCGATAAAGCCAAAGTTCGAGTTCTTGAAGTCTACCGCGCCGGAAATCGCGACGACGCCGTTGCCGCCGAATCCCGGCGCGTTGAAATTAGGATGGTTAAAGATGTTGAAGATCTCCGACCGGAACTGAAGCCGGAACCGCTCCTTAATCGGGAAGTCCTTGAAGATGGAGAAGTCCATTCTGTGGAAACCCGGCCCAGGTACCTGGGTTAGTCCACCCAGAGCATCGTTTCCAGTCAGGTCCACACATCCTGCCGGTGCTGGCGGGTTCGAGCCTAGGACGCAAGGTTGCGTAAAGGCTCCCGCATTACCGAACCAGCTGAGATGCTTCAAACCTTTACTGTCGGTCGCGTCATGTAGTCCAAGCTTTAGCGCCTCGCCCGTAAGAAGGGCGCCGCAGTTGATGCCGTTGCCATTTCCGTTGGCAGTTGCAGATGAGCAAGCGAGCGTTATCGGCTGTCCACCCTGAAGTGTGACAATAAACTGCGTGCTCCAGCCACCCACCACCTGATTGGTCCAGCCGCTAGCCTGGGAAAGGAAGTGTTTGCCCTTTCCAAAGGGTAGCTCGTACCCGCCGCTGAAGTGGAACACATTTCGAATGTCGAAGTTCGCCAACCCATAATCCTTCTGGATGCCAAATCCGGGCACCGACGGAGCGCGGTATCCAACGTTGTCCGCCCCGCCGTTCAGCAAATCGCCGGCGTCCGACATGGCTTTGGACCAAGTATAGGTAGCGAGGAAGTTCAATCCACCCTTGAACTGTTTTTCAACCTTTGTCTGAAGTGCGTGATAGTG
>QHYO01000603.1 GCA_003224135.1 Acidobacteriota bacterium
GGCTAGGCCGGCGAGCGCACCGGCGCAAACCGCAGCGCCTGCGAAGAAGGGTTAGGAGACCGCAATGGCCAATCCATTGAGAGACATGTCGGTGATCATGCAGGGACTGGTGGCGGCGGCGATCGCGGTGGTCCTGATGCTGGTGGGAATTTATCTGCCGTTCTCACCGGTGGCGCAGGAGAAAGATCAAGTGGACAAGGCCGTTCAGCAACGGGCGCAG
>QHYO01000604.1 GCA_003224135.1 Acidobacteriota bacterium
CAGGCAGACGGCCCGTACTTCAATGTTCTGGATTTCTTCGGAAGGCTGAGCCGGCTCTCCCGAATCATCAATGTCGGCGACCTGGAATTTGCGGACCCCGAAAAGGCGAAGGGCGGACATTACACTTTGCGTCCGGGAAGCACGGTGAGCGGTGTCTTTACGGCGACAACGTATTTTACGAAACCGGGTGATACAGCGCCGACCACGGCCGCTGCAAAGCCGAAGGCCAAAAATTGAGCGGGAATGAACAAATTATGCGTCCTCTGATGACATTGCTAGTTGGGATCACGCTGGTTGCGGCGCCCGGAATGCGCGCGCAAACTGCGCCAGCCTCTACGACCGCAAAAAAACCGACGGCAACCTCGGCGGCGAAACCAGCTTCGAAGCCCGCGTCGAAGCCTGCTGCTACGACGTCGACAAAACCAGCGGCAAATATGCACGCAAAATCTCCGGCGGCCCCTGGTGCACGAACAGTTTCGGAGAAGAAGCCGGTGGAGAGCGAGCAAAAGGTTGCCCGGCGCGACCCGTTCGAATCGCTGGTGGGACGCAAGCAGGCTCAGGATGCGCTGGCTAAGAACCTTCCTCCGGGCAAAGCGGGCCTGCAAGTGAGCACGCTGCGTTTGGACGGCGTCGTGAAATCGACGAACGGAATGATAGCGGTGGTGGCCAATCCCCAGCAGCGGACCTACTTTCTGCGCGAGGGCGACCAGTTGTACGACGGCAAGGTCGAAAAGATTTCGATGGAGGGCGTGACCTTCCATGAAGAAGGCAAGGACGCGTTCGGCAAGCCTGTCGAGCGGCAAGTGAACAAGAGACTTTATTCGAGTGCAGGAGAACAGCAATGAAGACGAACTGGCCGGCCCTACGAAACGGCTGCC
>QHYO01000092.1 GCA_003224135.1 Acidobacteriota bacterium
AAACTGTTTCCTGCGGGGTGTTCGGCCGAGCCGTCACACCGCAAATCTCAAATGGTCGGCCCGGGGAAAACTTCCAGGAGCCTGGGCAGATCCAAAACCAGCGCCAAGCGATCGTCGTGGCGCAGCATGCCGATGCAATGCGGGACGTTTTCCGGCGCTTGATGCAGCATGTCGTCCGAAGTTACGGAGTACGTGCCAACGACTTCGTCAGAGGCGATCCCGATGCGGACGTCTTCGTGGCTGCCTTCCACGCGCATCGACGCAACGACTACATGCTTGGGCAAAAGTCCCGGACGGCGGCCTTCGGTCATGGCAATGTCGACCAACGGAACGATCGCGCCCCGTAAGTTGAAAATGCCCATGAGGTAGCTCGGGCCGAGAGGAAGCTTGGTGACAATCGGCCACTCAAGCACTTCCTCGACGTCGAGCACCGGCAGACAAAAGCGTTCGCGACCGCTGCGGAAGACGCAGTATTGCGATTCCGCCGGACGCTCTTCGAGCGGGCCGATGGCCTCCAGCATTTCTGCCGTATCGGCATCGGGAGGAAGCGGCGCGAGTTGGAATTCGTCATTCATCATGAATTTCAAGCAAAACGGCGGACGGCCCGCAAAAGTTCCTCGCGCGTAAATGGTTTCGTGACATAGGCGTCGGCGCCCTGCTGTTCGCCCCAATATTTGTCACTGGCGGTGTCTTTCGAAGTGACCAGAATCACGGGAATGGATTGGAACTCCGCGCTGCCTTTCAGTTCGCGGCACACCTGAAAACCGTTGCGCTCGGGCATGACTACGTCGAGCAGAATTACGCTCGGATGAAGAGTGGCGATGGTCTCTTCGACTCGGCGCGGATCATTCAGCCCAAAAGACTGGTAGCCCTCGTGTTCGAGAAGGCTTTGCATGAGCTTTACCTGCGCTGGTGAGTCGTCGACGATGAGGACCTTTTTGAGCACGACGAGTTTCTCCGGAGTTCTCCACGGACTAGAGGTGCACGTCGGCGGCCACGTTCGCGGGTACGACTGTGAATGTTGCGATGGCTGAGAATTGCAACAGATTCAAGAACTTACGCACCGAGCGGGTGCCGTTAGTTTCTTGTGGAGAGGCTTGCTCGAGCCTCGTCCGTCTCAGCCTGAGATGCATTCTCAGCCTCGCGCATCTCGCTGGCGAGTGATGAGAATCGCTGCATAATTTCGTTAATCCGCAGGGTCATATTGTGCATGGTCTTAATCTGGTGCAACGACTGGGCACTGAGCTGGCCGGGTTCCAGGAGCAACAATTCGGCATTTCCGAGGATGGTGGTCAACGCATTGTTCACGCTGTGCTTCATGTCCGACATGTATCGGCCGAGCACGGCCTCGCGTTCGCTTTGCAATGCGCGGGACATTGCTTGCTTCGCCTGGCGGCCCGCGTGAACACGGCGGAGCGATTCCTCCGCTACCAGGACGAGCGTTTGCGTCCAGTCTTCTCGCAAAGGCACATGAAGCAACCGCGGGTAGCGCGAATGCAATTGCTGAATCTCGCGAGAATCGGCAGCGCAAAGGATCACAGCGACGCCCGGATGAACGGTGCTTAAGATTGCGGAGAGCTTGTTCTCGCTAACAGGGCCAAGCACCACAAGGTCGAATGTTTCGCCACCCTGAGCTTTCCAAAGGCTGCTGTTCAGAACGGTGATAGAGGGCGCGTGGCGTTCAGCGGGCCAGCAGGAACTGAGCAGGCGGGCGAACTCAGGATCGTCCGTAAGGATCAAAACCTTAGCGTTCTTCAAGTGTCCCGGCTCCCGGAAATCTTCGGCTGTGAGCGAAAAGCGCGCTTATAGCTTTTCTGCTTCGTCAATCGCCGAGTTCAAACGTTTGGCGCTGATGCCCATATTGACCGCTGCTTCGGTATCCTTGGCCTGCTTTGCGATGTCCACTTGCTCAAGGAGACGTGTAACTTCCAGTCGAGCGACAGCAAGCGCGCGATCAAGGTTGGTGGCGTTGCCCGTTTCGCGGGTGGATTCCGTCGCCGCGGCGACCAGGGCGCGCGCGACAACAGCGCGGCGAAGATCTTCGGCAGAGGGCCCATCTTCGCTGACAAAAGCACTGACTTCCCAGGAAGATAGGAGGACGCGAGCTGGCCCCTGGCGAATCGTGGTCATCGAGCGTCCGCGTGACGGCGGCGCCGCGATCAACTGCTCCCAGATTTGCTCCATGCAGGTTTCAAAATCGAGATTGGCAGGAACCTCGGTCCTGACTGAGACCTTCGGAGATTCCGTTTGCGGGATTCGGGCGAAAGGAGCGGCCTTTGTTGCCAACGGGCCGTGCAGAGCTTGATTCGCGGTTTGTTTCGAGGCGATTTTTTCGAGGCAGCGTTCGACATCGGCACGCAAGCCCAAAAGTTTTGCAAACGCCTGGCTGACGGTTCTTTCCGTGTATTCCTTTTGGAATGGCTGCTTCCAGTCTTCGGCAACTTGTTTGACGCGAGCGATCGGCTCATTTGCCGAGAGACCGGCATGCTCGCAATCGAGAAAGCGGATGCCGCCTGCTTCGAGTTGCGCCAAACCGGCTCGAATGGCGATCAGGTCGGCATGCATGAGTTCGATCAGCGTCCTGCGCAGCAAGAAATTGAAGCGGATGAACGCCAGCAACGCGGACGGATCGTAGAACATTCCACCGGCAGATTCCTTCACGCGCCGGCCCTGTTCGATGAAGTTTGTATTGAGGATTTCGCGGAGGCTGCGAAAGGTCTTCAGCGTGTCGATCACTTTTTCAAGCGGCTCGCACCAGGAAAGAGGGGTGCTGTCAACTTCACCAAGCACCGGAAGCATGACTTGCGCCGCATCGGCGAGGTCGATTTGCTTGTGATAGATCTTGGCGGGTGCGCAAAGCGCGAAATACTGCACCAGAAGGAAGTCAATTTTGTCGCGATCAATGCTGCTTTTTATGGATTTTCGCAGATGACGAAGAATGAGGGCACGTAAACCGCTCTCGCTTGCGTTCAGCGTGGTCATCTGCAAAAGATGGCGAAGTTGGTGGACCATGACGCGCTGGTCCATCGAATTCGTCCATGTGAGAACGCTGTCCAAGAGTTCAGCGTCGGCCTTCGCGGGAAGATTGCGGCGATCCGGCCCAAACGGAATTTCGAATTCCAATTGTTTGGCGAGAGCCAGATAGATGGGAAAGAGCGAGCGAAGCTCCTCCCATTGTTCTTGCCGCCCGATCTCGCCTTTCACCAGGCCTGGAATCTTCAGAGTTGTCAGAGAATTATTCACGGCCTTTTCACCCAAGAACAGTTTCCGTCGGCAAATTCCACAGCGACGGCCTTGCGCCCTTCGTGATACTGAACCGCGATTACTGTTGCTATGGTCTCGCCGTTTCCTTCGACGCGCTTAAGCCGGACACGGTCGCCAAACTCCAGCGGCAGCGACGAACTAAAAATGGCCCTTTCTCGGCTGGCAAACTCCACGAGCACAGATTCCCGCACTTGCCCTGAGGTCACGACGACGCGAACCTGAACGGGTTCCGCCGCCGGGAAAAAACGCACCAACTGCTCCGTGCAGCCGGAACTCGGCTGGCCGGTGTGCGCGAGTGTTGTCGTTCTTGGTGTATCCACTAAAGCCGCCCACTTCCGCCACCGAATGCAGCGCCCAACCACGGGTTCGGACACACCCGACGTCGCGCTGCACACACAGAGCAGAGAGGAGTAATGCAAGAGAGCCACCAAAGGAAGGCGAAAGTAGAAGAATGTGAAGTTTGTCAAAACAAAAGGCTTAGAAATTTCCGACGGTAGTTTTGTGGGTCAAACGTCTCAGGCTGACACGTTTGCGTCTCAGTTCGCTCGACGATTTGCGTCAGAGAGCAGTTGGAGGAGCCTGACTGAGACGACTTATGATTGAGTGACGGTTTGCGGATTTTCAGCGCTAGAACGCACGGAAATGTTATAGCGCTTGAGTTTGCGGTAAAGAGTGGCGCAGCTGATGCCAAGCATGCGGCCGGCGAGGGCTTTGTCTCCGTTGGCCTGCTCAAAAACTTTTAGAATCGTCATGCGCTCCATTTCGGCCAGCGCAGTTGTGGACAAAGAAGAGCCATCCGGAAAGGACGTTTGCGTGGAGCCGCCTCCTTCGGCGCGAATCGCCGGCGGTAGATCGTTTACGTCAATCACCTGGCGATCGCCGAGTGTGACGGCTCGCGCGATACAATTTTCAAGTTCGCGGACATTGCCCGGCCATTCATACTGCAGCAGGCTTTTCATCGCAGCCGGAGTGACATGCAGATTTGTACCGGGCGCATAACGGTTCAGAAAATGGTGCACCAGGACGGGGATGTCCGAGCGACGCTCACGCAAAGCGGGTAAATGCACGGTGACGACGTTCAGGCGGAAGTAGAGGTCCTTGCGAAACGTGCCTTCGCGATAGGCGGTTTCGAGGTCGCGGTTGGTCGCGGCGATCACGCGTACATCCACACTGCGGCTCTCATTGCTGCCCACGGGCCGGACTTCCCGTTCCTGGAGCACGCGCAGGAGTTTTGCCTGCATTTCCAACGGGAGTTCGCCGATTTCATCGAGAAAAATGGTGCCGCCGTTCGCGGCCTGGAAGAGTCCGGCTTTCGATTTCATCGCTCCGGTGAAGGCGCCTTTTTCGTAGCCGAAAAGTTCGCTTTCCATCAAAGTCGGAACCAGCGAACCGCAGTCGACGGCGACGAAGGGAGTTTGCGCCATGGCTCCCCGAAAATGAATGGCGCGCGCGACGAGTTCTTTGCCGGTTCCGCTTTCGCCGGAAACCAGGACAGGAGTGCGAGTATCCTTCAGACGTGAAATCATGCGAAGGACATCCTGGATGTTCGCGGAAGCGCCGATGATTCCGTCGAGGTTGTCTTCCGTGTTGACGCGCTCGCGCAAAAATGCGTTTTCCGTAACGAGGCGAACTTTTTCCGCCATTCGCTGCAACAGGAGCCGCATTTTTTCAACCCGAAAGGGCTTTTCGATGTAGTCGTAGGCTCCGAGCGTCATGGCATCGACGGCCTAGTTAATGGAGCCATGGCCCGTCATGATCGCAACCTCGGTATGCGGAAACAGAGCCTTTGCCTGGCGCAAAAGTTCAACGCCGGACTGTGTGGGGAGCTTGAGGTCCGTAAGGATCAGGTCGGGAGCCTCCTGCTCGATACGGGCGACCGCAGTTTCGACGCTTTCGGCTTCGCTGCAGGCATAGCCGAGCGAATTTCCGATCGTCATGCACAACTTGCGAATGCTTTGCTCATCGTCCACGACCAACAGCCTGACTTTTATCGAGTCGCTCATGGTTTTCCGAAAGTATTTTCCACAACAGAAATAAGTTTCTCAACGCGAAAGGGTTTTTCAATGCACGGAATTCCACTGTTCGCTAGCAACGCCTGGGTCTTGCTGTTTGCCGTGTCGCCAGTCATCAGGATCATGCGATGCTGCAATTCCGGGCGATGATTGCGGATCCATTCATGGACCTCCGCTCCGTTGATAGCGCCGGGCATGCGAATGTCGGAGATGACTCCACCGAAACTGCCGTCGACGAGACGTTCCAGGCCTTCGGCGCCCGACGATGCAGGAACAACGGTGTAGCCATGGCGTTCCAACGCGGCCCGTACGAAAGCGGTCACAGACGGTTCATCCTCGATCAAGAGAATCGAATTTAGCGTAGTTGTCGATTCAGTGCTCATCGCCCCGCCTGTTTCGAGTTCGCGGCGGCAACTTCGGCCGCGGCGGGAAGTCGAATTGAGAAAGTGCTTCCGAATCCGCTGGCGTTGTTCCAGCACTGAATTTCACCGCCATGTGCGCGAACAATTCCATAGCAAATACTTAGGCCGAGACCAGTACCTTTGCCAGTCTGCTTCGTTGTATAAAACGGATCGAAGATGCGTTCGACGTCGGTGATGCCAGTACCATTGTCGGCCAAGCTGATCTCAATGGATTTTTCCGCGGCGGCCAGACTCCTCGATCGCGTCGTAGGCGTTGTTCAAAATATTCAGGAAGACCTGTTGCAGTTGCTGAGCGTCGCCCATCACCGTCGGAAGACTTTCGTCGTATTCCTCGACGACTTCGACGCCGTGACTTTGCAGGTCGTAGCTGCGGAGTTTTGTGGTCTGCCTTAAGATGGCGCCGACGTTCACGAGTTCGCGCTTCACCGGACGCTGCCGGGCAAAGCTAAGCAGATCCTGCACCAGATCTTTGGTTCGCTGCGTCTCGTGCAAGATGATCTGGAGGTCTTCGCGCGCATTTCCGGTAACATCAGGATTTTCGAGAAGCAAATCCGTAAAACCCAGAATCGCGGCGAGAGGATTGTTGACCTCGTGCGCGACGCCGGACACGAGCCGCCCTAGAGTTGCCATGCGTTCCGCATGCGCCAGCTTCGCCTGCATCAATGCGGCGTCCGTGATGTCGGTCATCACAACTACAACGCTGTTCACGGTGTTCTGTTCGTCGCGCATGGGACTCAAGCTGATGGAAAAGTGGCCCAGCGTTCTGTCACTTCGACGTGCGCGTAACTCCAGATTTTCCACCTGGTGCCCGTGGGCGGTAGTTTCAAGTGCTGCCTCAAAATCCTTGCGTTGCCCAGCGTCCACCAAATCCACCAGGCGCCGGCCGATCATCTCTTCCTGCTTGTACCCTGTGTCGTAGCAGCGCCGGTTCGCGTAACTAATCAGGCCGGCGGTATCAAGAACCATGATCATGCTTTGCGTGGCGTTGAGAATCTTCTGGTTAAAGTCACGTTCGCGCTGTAGTTGTGCCTGAAACATCTTTTGCTCGGTTACATCGAGCATTAAGCCGCGAAATTGCTTGGTTTTTCCCTGGGAATCGCGCACGGCGGTTATGTTCTGAAGCGTGTGAAGAATGGTGCCGTCTTTGCGGCGCAGCGACTCCTCGTGGTTCCGCAATACGCCAGTTTTGCGAATCGCGGCCAGCAAGTGGCCACGCGCGCTTGGCTCCGGATAGAGATAAGCGCCTACATCGTCACGCAACAACTCCTCGCGCGAGGCATACCCAAGCATTCGCACCATTGCGTCGTTCACATCCAGAAATCTTCCGTCTGGAGTGGCAAAGAAAAGCCCTTCCTGAATGCTGTCGTAAAGTTCACGGTAGCGACGCTCCGCTTCGCGACGATCCGTGATGTCCTTCAAGACGTGAATTGTGCGCTCGTCGTCTTCAGTTGCGCCGCTGGCCCGCGAAGTGGAAACGAGGTAGATCTTCTCCGCAGAGGAAATGATGTGCTCTTCCTTGCTCAATCCGGTGTACAGACAAAAAGGACAGGGAAGCGCGCCGTCTCCTTCGGCAAGCGTCCGCAAGCTGCTGACCGACTCTCCCACCAACGCAACAGGCGGAAGCCCGAGATGAGTCGCAAGTGAGCGGTTGGTACGTACGATTTTCCAGGCGCGGTCATGCACTACGATGAAGTCACTGATCGCATCAATGTCCTGTACCCATTGACGTTTCGATCGTTCGAGCTGCGAAAACCGCCGAAAGTTTTCAAGTGAGAGCGCGGCGTGACTGGCGAGCGCATGAAGCAACTTCTTTTCTTCTGTAACGATTTCCGGGCGCGCGCCAAAGATGCAGATCGCACCGAGAGGCTCGCCGTCGCTAGCATGGACAGGCACGACGAGCAATTCGCTCGCACACGAAGTGCGAGACCTTTGGCGTGATGTCGCGTAAATGTCCTTACCCTGGCTGGCTTCCTTTGATCGGGCCAGTATTTCGTCTTCGTCGAGACCAAGAGCCTCTGTGTCTGCGGCGCCCTGCAGCTCCGCTTCTTGTCCGCGAATCACCACGACACCACACCAGACCGCGGACAGCATCCGTGCGACGCGCTCCGAGAATAGTTTCAGAAACTCCGGCAAGTTGCGCGAGTGCGCCGCGACAGTCGCCAGCTCCATGAGTTCGCTGGCGCGTTGCGCACTTGGGCGAACGCGAACGTTGGTCCGTGCCGCTCGTGCCGATGCTCCCTCGGATTTGGATTTCTGGCGTCTCATGCCAATAGGGATGAAGCGATTTGTCTCAAGGTGAACGATTCCACGCACATCCACGCTAATCGGCAATCTCAATCTGAGTCAATCACCGAACGGTTTGCTGTTGTTCATCACGGCACGCTCCCTGTACGAAGGGCCAGTAGGACGTCTCAGCGTGAGACCTCAAACCCCGAGGAATCAGAGCGATTGAGAGGAAGTTGCTTTCCACGTGAGTCGCGACAGCTCCGAGAGGAAATCGTAAGTAGGTGTTTTCTAAGGAGTTGGCAGGTCTTGGCGTCCGACAATCGCGAAACTCGGTCGTCAGCAGCGCTGGCATCTGACGTGCCTTTCCTCAAGCGGGGTAGTTCCCACATTGAGGAGGATTTTGCGATGAGATTCCGTTGGACCCGGCTCGCGACGTCGATGGTAGCGATGGCGGTGATAGCGACTAGTACGCACGCGCAGACGGCGGCCATTGATGAAGGCAAGCGCAAGGTTAAGGTGAAAAATTCGCCGGCTTACCCAGAACTCGCGCGACGCATGAATGTTTCCGGCAAGGTGAAGATCGAAGTGATCGTCATGCCAGACGGGCGTGTCAGGAGCACGCGCGTGATCGGCGGCCATCCACTGCTCGTGCAGGCATGCCAGGACGCAGTCAAGGAATGGAAATTCTTTCCGGCCCCTGAAGAGACGACTCAGATCGTCGAGTTCGATTTTCGCGGCAACAATTGAGCGCACCATTTGAGATTGAGAATGTTCGGGCTGAAGGTTTCATTGATTTGAGGGGAAGCGGAGGGTTTTCGCAATGAGTATCGGTAAGAAATTGTATGCGGGGTTTGGCCTGGTGTTGGTCATTCTCGTTGGCTTGTTCCTTGTGAACAGCTTTGCGGCTCTGCGCGAGCGCACCGCCCGTTCGGAATCGGCTGCCTCGCTTAAGAGCGTGCAGACCATTGAAACCGTTCGGCTGCAGATCATGCTCAACCGTCTGAACCTCGATAATTTCCTGCTCAGCGGAGATCCGCGGGACGAAGAGAAGGTCAATAAGGGAATCACCGAATTGACCGACGCACTGAAGCAGGGTGAAGCGCAGGCCGCCAACGACGTAGTTCGCACAACGCTCATCCAGGTAGAAAGCACGGAAGCCAATTGGTCGGACAATTTTGCCAAGCCCCTGCTTGCGAAACGGCACCAGGTGGACTCCGGCGATTCCACGGTTTCAGATTTGCAGATTTTTTACCTCCAGAAAGATCCCGCTTCAT
>QHYO01000607.1 GCA_003224135.1 Acidobacteriota bacterium
CCGTACTCCGGAATGAACGCCCATTCCGGACTGAAATTGCGCGAGACGTTTCCTGCAAAGCGCGCCACGATGTAGAGCACCATGTAGCTGTAGGCGCCGGAGAGAAGCGCATACATTGCAAATCCCGGGCGTCGCCGCTTCGGAACATACGGGACTTCCACCGGCAACCGCCAGATATGCCGTTTCACCCAAGACGACAGGTACGCCGTCGAGTCCTCCTTGAGCTCCGCGATGCCGATGATCTCGCACAACATGTGATAGCCATCGAGCTTCATCAGCGGATTCCAGTTCACGATGAGCGAAACGATGCCTGTGAGCATCATCATGAAATACGCACCTTCGTGAATAACAGTACCCGGCTCGCTCAGCCACCAAACGGGAGTCGCAATCGAGCAAAGCATCAATTCGGACCAGATGCCGGCGAGAGCAATGACCAGCCGCTGGGAACGTGTACCCATCACGGCGCCTTCCGTCGTGTCCGTGTAAAACGCGGGCGTGAGAAAAATGAGAGCGAAACCCATTGCTGGCACGCGCGCTCCGCAGTGTTTGCACGCGTGTGCATGCGCGTATTCATGAACAGCTACAACAAACATGCCCAGCGCGTACAACACGACAATGTCGACAAATGTCTTGTCCGAGAAGTTGTAGAACTGAGCGGTGTCGCGCCCAATTTCCGACCAATGGCTAAGAGTTATTCCGGCGGTGAAGAGGAAAGCCAGGACAGTGAGAACCGTAAACCATCGAGTGTAAACAAATCGTGTCTTCGCGTAGAGCTTGGTGAGCCAGCGATCCGGGTTATAGGCAGGGAAAATAATGATGGAAAGATCGGAAAAGCGATTCTTCGCTTTCAGATTCTTGCGCCGCTCTTCTTTGCTCTGCAGCAGCAGGAGAACATTCTTTTCTTGCGCCGTGCGGTACCAGAAGCCCGCCGATTCAAGCTCCGAGGAGAACTCGGAGATGGCTTGCTCATCGTAAAATTCGCCCGTTTGTTGTGAGTAAAGCTCGGCGATTTCCGAATAGGATCGTGTTCCGTCAAATAGTTGCGCCAGCGCCCATTGCGCGGGAGCCAACTTGAACATGTAGCCGGAACTCGGGATGTAAACGCGAACGACACGCGCTCCGTCTTCGACATGTTCGCGGAAGGTGGCCTTGGGATCGACGCGAGGCGTGCGCTGCGATAGGGTGCGAGCCGGAATTTCCGGCAATGCAACGTCGAGCGCGCGCGTAAGGTTCATCGCGGCCTGGCAATGCGGACTTCTACGGTCATGCCTGGCCGAAGGTCGCCGCGCGGGCCGATCACCTCAGCCAGCACTTCGATCGTGCCGCTTGAAGGATCAATGACCGGGCTCAGTTCCACGATCTTCGCGGAATGGTTCGCTGCAGGCAGATCAGGAGAAGTGATCGGCAGTTCCTGTCCTTTTTTAAGACGGCCCAGAAACTTCTCGGGAAGAGTGAATCTGACGCGCAACGGTCCTTCCGCGGTTACCCAGAAGAGTCGATCGCCCTTGTTGACGGATTGCCCTTCACGCACGTAGCGGCGCGCCACCAGTCCTGCGAAGGGCGCCATGATGCGGGTCTTCTCTACTTCGAGCTCGAGGGAATGTTCTTCCTGCGTCGCGGTATTGAGCTGTTCCTTGACGCGCAAAATGTCCCACTGGTCCGATTCGGCTTTGTACTTCGCGTGCTGCAGTTGTTCTTCGGCAAGCAACTTTTCATTCCACAACCGCTGGGCGCGCACGTAATCCGCTTTGAGCACTTCTGCTTCTGCTTCCCAATTTTTCAGATCCGCCGCAATGCTGCGGGTTTTTGCTCGCGCAGCTTCAAGATTCGCAGTCAGTTGACGGTCATCCAGCCGGGCGAGCACCGTGCCGGCGCGAACACGATTTCCGGATTCCGCGGAAACGCGGGCAACAATTCCGTCACGCTGAGCCGTAACGTCCACCTGATGTTCCACGATCAATGGCGCGGTAATGGTCAATGCTTCGCTGGTTGCGGCGGGCTTGAGCTGTGCAGGCTCGGTTGTCGAAACTGCCGAAGGAAGAG
>QHYO01000090.1 GCA_003224135.1 Acidobacteriota bacterium
AATTATCGACGATAACCCGGGCTTTACCCGTGCCGCCAAACTCCTATTGGAAAAAACTCGCAGCTATTTCGTGTGCGAAGAAAACGACGCGACGAAAGCTCATCAAACAGCCCAGAGCTTCAAGCCTGACTTAATCCTGCTGGATATTGCGATGCCGCAAACGGACGGAGGCGAAGTCGCTGCGCGCATTCAATCCGACCCTGCGTTACGCAGGATTCCGGTTGTCTTTCTGACCGCTCTCGTCACCAAAGCTGAGACAAAGTCCGGTTTAGAGATTGAGGGACATCCGTTCCTCGCCAAGCCGATCAGCTTTGAGGAGTTGATGGAACGCATCGAGGAAAATCTGCCTTGGCATGCACGTTCTGTGCACCGGTAGCCGCCGCAACGCAGGCGGAACTTTACCACTTCAGAGCGATCCGCGCGGCGGTTGGATTTCGCGGGAGAGCCATTAAAGTGCAAGCGTGACGTCATCTCTTCGTGCGTCGCTTCTTGGGCTCTGGCTGCTCATTGTGGTCATTTGCGTAACACTTGCATTCTTGTTGTTGTCGATCTTCCGGTTGGGCGTTAGCGCACAGATTGCGCACGTGCAAACACAGGTGGAAAATTCGGCCGGGCTCACGGCGCAGCGATTCAAAGCTTACGAAGCGAGCTTTCCGCAAGCGCCGAGTTCGTTCGCGACCGAGGACCATCGTCGCGAGTTGACGCTAATTCTCCAGCTCGTGCTCGCGGATTTCAAGGAAGTCGAAGGCGGTTTCTGGAGCGCGCGCGACGGTTTCCTCGCCTACGCGTATCCGAGCTACGGTGGCGGGGGCGTGCCGAAAAAAGATGTGCCGGAAGCTGAAGCAGCGCGCATCGCTGATGTTGCGCGAGCGGCGCTGAACAGCGGTCGCGCGCAAACGCATTCATTTCCGAGCGAAACGGAAACGCTGATTCTACGCGCCGAGCGTCCGTGCGGCTGCGGCGTACCAAAAACTCACGCTCGGTTTTGGTGTGCTGTTTGTTTTAGCTCTACTATCGGGCGCGAGTGTGCTGTGGTTTTTGCAAAACTGGTCGGCCCGCGTCCGCGCTCTTGAAAATGCGATCGTCAGCACGCCGGTCGAAGAATTGCCGCCGTTGGGCGCGACAGGTGAGCGCGAACTGGACCGCATTGTCGCCGCGCTCAATCAGCTCAATGCGAAACTCAAGGCCGCGCTGGGCGAATCGCGTCAGCTCAGCGAAAGACTGGCGCGTTCCGATCGCACAGCCGCACTGGGGCGTATGGCTGCGCAAATCGCGCACGAAATTCGCAATCCAATCGCCGCGATGCGGCTCAAAGCCGAGAACGCGCTCGCCAAGCCACTCGAACAGCA
>QHYO01000606.1 GCA_003224135.1 Acidobacteriota bacterium
CGCGAAGATTGCGGGCGTTGCGATCTCAGACGAATACAAGGCCATGATGCTTCTAAATCTCAACGATCATGCCAAAGGCTTCGACGAAATTTTCGAACTCCATATGCCAAATTCCGTCGAACCTGCGCTCTTGTTCCGGCCAGAAACTTCCGGCGTAAATTTCGACGCTCAAAAATTTCCGATGCGTATGTCGGAAGCGCCTGCGATCTCCGTGGCGAAGAACCCGGATGAGCTGGCGTTCTTGACTGTTCGTGAACTTTCGGAGCTGGTGCGCACGCGAAAAATTTCCGCGACCTCGTTGACAAACCTCTATCTGGAGCGCCTGAAACGTTACGATCCGAGATTAAAATTTGTGGTCACTCTGACCGAGGAGCGCGCCCTCGCTCGGGCACAAGAGGCGGACCGTGAAATCGCCGCCGGAAAATATCGCGGTCCACTCCATGGATTGCCGTGGGGCGCAAAGGACCTTCTTGCCGCAAAAGGCTATCCAACAACATGGGGTGCAGGCGGTTTTGAAAAGCAGGTCATTGAAGAAGATGCGACGGTCGTAAAACGCCTGGACGAAGCTGGCGCCGTGCTTGTCGCAAAGCTTACGCTCGGGGCGCTCGCGAACGGCGACCATTGGTTTGGCGGGATCACCCGCAATCCCTGGAATCCTCATCAAGGCTCCAGCGGTTCCTCAGCTGGTCCGGCGTCCGCGACCGCTGCAGGTTGTGTTGCATTCAGCATCAGTTCGGAAACGCTCGGTTCGATTTCGTCGCCCTCCACGCGTTGCGGCTGCACGGGCTTGCGTCCCACGTTTGGTTTTGTCCCACGCACCGGCGCAATGGCTCTTTCCTGGAGCATGGATAAACTGGGGCCCATTTGCAGAAGCGTTGAGGACTGCGCGCTGGTTCTCGACGCGATCCACGGTCCCGACGGCAAGGATCGGGCAGTCGCACAGAATGCCGCGTTCAATTGGGACGCGAACCTCGATTGGCGCAGTTTGCGTGTCGGCTACTTGAAAAAGGACTTCGAACCCGCGACGGAATCGCAGCAGCCGCAAACCGCGGAAGAAACGACCGCCACACCCGAAGAGCGCGAAAGGCGAGAGAAGGCGCGCAAACGTCGCGAAGCTTCCCACGTTCGCGCCGCATACGATCGTAAGTTCAGCGAAGCAGCACTCGAAAAACTGCGCGAAATGGGCGTGAATCTCGTGGCCGTGGAAATGCCCAAACTTCCATACGACGCGATGGTGATGATGCTGGAGTCGGAGGCCGCCGCGGCTTTCGATGAACTCACCCGCACCGGCCGCGACAAGCTACTTACTGCGCAGGGCCCTGATGACTGGCCGAACAGTTTTCGCACAGCGCGCTTCCTTCCCGCTGTCGAATACATCCAGGCCAGCCGAGCGCGCCGTCTGGCCATGGACGCCGTCGGGAAAGTGTTTTCCCAATTCGATGTGATTGTCACGCCGACGTTTAGCCAGCAACTGGTAATCACAAATCTCACTGGCCACCCCGCGCTGATTCTCCCCAATGGTTTGCGCGGATCGGATGCGCCGCCGCCCACATCTTTCGCTGACGGAGCGGACGAAAACGTAGGCGGCCCGGGAACACCAGTAAGCATCACGTTTCTGGGAAATTTATTTGGAGAAGCGAAGTTACTAGCGCTCGCTCGCGCCTACCAGGAAGCTACGGGCTTTCACAAACTCCACCCCAAACTCGAGGCGTGACCCACGATGAATTCAACTACCTTTCTTGACAGGGTATCCTTTTTCCACCCAATCGGTGTTGAAACTGGTCGGTAGAAGCAGCACGCGAAGCCGCGCAAAACGCATATCCTTTAGCGAGGTAAACGCCGGGCGCAGGTTCGGGCACTTTTCGAGAGGGCAACAGCCGCAATACAGCACCACATCGGAATTTTCCGGCAGCGTCGCCGCGTATTTCTTCAGATCGGCGATTCCTCGCTCGGTTGATCCCGGCCCGTAAAACAGCGCGCCCGGAATGTGCCCACCGTTGTACAACGTGCGCGTTCCAACATAGATGATCAGCGGGTGCGGATCTTTCTCTTCTTGAAGCTCAGCAATCAGTTGTGCCGGCTGCACCGTTTGCGCAGCTGTCCACGGATCGCTGGGCGTCGCGCTCGGATGCTTTGCCGCGAACAAACCGATCGATGCGGCTACGCATAGAACGAGCAGTCGCAATTTGTAGAGCGAAAATCCGGCAATCGAATTCATACCGCCGATGATATCGAGCAAATAGAGCCTGAGCAAGGCCGCTGCATCTGCGGAATGAAGAACGAAAACTATTTCTTGGTTTCGTTCCGCTGGCGCATCAATTTGACGGCGGTGGCGCGCAGCGTTTCCGGAATGTTCTTGTTCATGCCAAGTTTCTTCAGGTCGGTGGGATTGAGCATAGGAAGCAGATTCAGCGAGATATCCAGGGGGGCTTTGCCGTTGTTCAGCAAGTTGCGGACGACATTGTAGTTCTTGCGAAAATTTCTGTTCTTGCCGATCAGACGCAGAATTTCGTCCGTCAAATTTGTCATGGAAGCGAAAGCTTCGACTTCCTGGTCCGTCAGGCGCGGGGATTGCAACACCGCCCGCTGCACAACTTTGTTGTTGTCACGAATAAGCGTGCGCCGCGCTTCCGAGCCTCCCTTCATCGCAAATTTCACACGCTGCGAAACCGTCATCTGTGAAATTTGCTGCAGCAAAGTTTTCCGGCGCTCGGCATCCGGTTCGGCATCCGCCAGAACCTCTACGAGTGCAGCCATGTCCGGCATCGCGTCGCTCAGCAATTCATTTAGCTGACTTTTCTGCTCCAGGGTCACGGAGCTGGATTTTTCGAGCGCAGAGGCAAGTTCGCGCGAATCGCTCACCCGTTCCAGTTCATCCATGAGCGCCTGGACGCCGAGCGCTGAAAGATGCTCCACCAGTGGAACCAGATGCTCCGCCGGGCAATTTTTGTTTTTGATCAGCGCGTCCGCAACGCCGGGTTTCGCCGCCAGATTCTTCGCCGCAAATTCGAAAAGCGGCTCCAGCGCCTGCTGCCGGTTTAGCGCTTCCACAAAATTTTCAATTGGCAGGGCAAGAATAGATTCCTGCGCGCGCGTTGAAACCAGCTCGTCAGAATCGAGCGCAAGGATGGTGAGAATTTCCGCCATGTCAGGTGCAGGAAGCTTTACACCGCCCGTGCACACGGCTAGCTTTTCTTCGCGGCTCGCACGCCCTTGGCGCAATTCTTCCAGAATTTCAGCCTTGAGTGGTTCCACTGGCTGCCTGTCCTAAATTCTCGACGTCAAGAGAATTGTACCGGAGGTGAGGGCGTTCGATTGGATGTAACTAGCTGGCCGTTCAACTGCAGCAACACGGCCGAAGAGTCGGCGGCAACTTCAAATTTGTCGTTCGCTGAAAATTGCAGATTTCGAGCGACAGGAAGCTCCGCGTCGTAAAGCAACGAACTATCGGTACGCACGCGAACCTGCGTAGTTGCGCGAGCCGTGATCGAAAGCTCCAGTGAATCCATATTGCGCGCCGGGATTGCGGAAGGAAGGCCCACCACGGCGGAAGCTTTTTTCGCTGCGCGGTGTGCGGCATACCATCGCCAGGCGTATCGCCCGCCGATGATGATGCCGACCAGCATGCCGATCAGCACGACAACCGCTAGCGCAGGAATCCACTTCGGCGTTGAGGGAATTCGCTCCTCTGGCTTTTGCGGTGCGGGCGCAGTGGATTCGCCTCGGGCCAGATCGTATTCGGAGAGCAGATTCTCTTCGCTCAATCCAAGATAGCGTGCGATGCTGCGGACGAAGCCGCGGCCAAAGACGCCGCCGGGGAGTTTTTCCCATTGTTCGTTTTCGAGAGCTTCGAGGAATTTCGCAGCAATGCGGGTTGCGGAAGCGATTTCGTGCACCGTGACTTCCCGCAGCTCCCGTTCGCGCTTCAGGCGCTCCCCAAACGTGCCTTTGGCCATTTCGTCGAACCGATCCTCGATTTTGACGACCCGATTTTGACGCCCGATTGTCGTGATGCTTCGGCTTCTGCCAGGAGGCAAGCACCGGCAGAACTGGGCGAGAAATATTGCCCTGACGCACTATAGGTGCGGCGCCAACACTGTGTCAAACCGTTGAAAAAGAGACGGATGGCGGGAATTCCAGCAGACGCGATTTGCGGGTCGGAATTGCCGTTGCCTTCTCGTGGATGGCGAGATGGCAACGCCTGTACCACGGATAGGTTGCGCGCGTTTTCGCAGGGTGCCTATACTGGCACTTGAATCGCAGAAGCACAGAAGCTGCGAACGGAGCCGTGTTTTCATACGACCGCACGGCGGCAAAATGCCAAGAGGATAGGACCGCCCAGCGTGGAGGAAACAAAACAGTTTCCAGCCATTGAACGGCGACGGAACCAGGGGCTTCCCGGGGAAAGACGCGAAGCAGGAGAGGTCGCGGTCTTCCAGGAACTCGGGAAAGCGCTGACGTCGTCGCTGCAGCTTGACCAGGTGCTGCGGACGATCATGGAGAAGATCGACGAGTTTCTGCGTCCTGATAACTGGTCGCTGCTGCTGCTCGATGAAGCAAAGCAGGAATTGTATTTCGAGCTAGCGGTTGGCACGGCTTCAACAGCGTTAAAAGATGTGCGCGTCAAGATGGGGCAGGGTATCGCCGGCTGGGTAGCGGCCCATGGCGAGACGG
>QHYO01000091.1 GCA_003224135.1 Acidobacteriota bacterium
CGGGACTATCTCCGACAGAGTGGATACAAAAGCTTCGACATGCCGGTGACGCTCATCACCCCATTTATAGAAGACCCTCTGTCCGGTCATGCTTTTGCGGCGCGCCACATTGCCGAAATTGTTCCGGGCCGCGTCTATGCGCTCTCCGGTTTCGAGTTCACCGAATACTATTTCGTCGTTTCCGACGATCGGCGGCAGTTGATCGGGATCGACGCGGGGACCCGGGCCGACTCCGCCCAAACGGCATACGAGGCGCTCCGCGCCTATGCGCCGAATCTGCCTCAGCTCACCACCATCTTCGTCACACATTCGCATTGGGACCACATCGGCGGACAAACCTATTTTCGCGGCCTGAACCCGAAACATCGCTTCTATGCCAGAAGCAATTATCAGGAAGAAATAGCCGGGGAGATCAACACGCCTGAGTCCATCGGCAAACACTTCTTCGGCGAGCGCTTCAATCTCGAAGATGTCAGGAATTTTAAGCCGGACGCAACCATAGACCGTCTCACCAAGCTAGAAATCGGAGGCACGCGCATTGAGTTGATTCCCGTTCACGGGGGAGAAACGCGCGATGCCATGTTCATCCATCTGCCTGATTTGGGAGTGCTCTTTGTCGGAGATTTCATCATGCCCTACCTCGGTGCGCCGTTTGTTGTGGAGGGCGACCTTCAAGGCCTGCTCGACGCGATCGACATTGTGGTACAGAAAAATCCTCGCTATATGTTGCACGGTCATGAACCGCTTACGCGGAACTTCTCCTCTCCCGACATGTTGGCCCAGTTGAAGACAAACCTCAGCTGGCTGCGCGACCAGGTGCTCACCGCAATCCGCCGTGGTGACACACGCTCTGCGATCCATCAGGCAAATCTGATTCCGCCGGGCCTCCTCAACGGCCGTCCTGACGCGCTCTTGCCTTACCTGATCCTGCGAGAACACGTGATTGACCGGCTGTATCACCAGAACATCGGCTATTGGCAGGCCGACCTCGAAGGCCTCGACCATCTTGGCGATTCCGACCGCGCGGAACTATTGGTGGATTACCTTGGTCTCTCAGAAAAACAGCTTGTGCGGGCGGTGGAAAAAATGGCCGCCGACGGCAAGTACGAACTTGCGGCGTCGCTCCTCGAATCGTCCAGCGCCAGGTTCGGCCGCACCGAGCCCATCGCCAAAGCTGAACGGTTCGTCTACCTCAAACTGATGGAAAAATATCAGAGCACTGACCCGTTTAAATACATTCTCTACTCCGCCAAAATTGGCGAGCACACCCCGCCCATGGCTACAGGCAAATGACCAACCGACGCACACTCATCCATACCGCCGCGTAAGTCTCAGGACGAAACGAACTCTAGGGAAAGTTTCCGCACATGAAAAAGAGTTTGACAAACTCCTCGACCTACCGGCAGACGCCTACTGCTGTTCCAAGATAGGAGTCGTTTACTAGTTGCTTTAGCATGAAGTCGGCGACATCAGCTCGCGCGATCCGAACCGTCCACAAGAAACTGCCAACTTTGCGGCCATGGCGACCTACGCCCCGTGCGACCGCGTTCGTTAGCACTGCGGGCCGAACGATCACCCACTCCAATTTGCTGGCCGCAATCAATCGCTCCTGCCGAGTCTTGTCCCAAAAATACAAGGGCAGAATAAATGGAATCACAAGCAATGAGTAGTAAAGGCCCATGCGGCCGACGCTGTCCCCGATGCCCAGAGAAGTCTCGCAGACGAACCGGCGCACATTGTGGGTCTCCATCGCGCGCAACACGTTCCGCGTGCCTTCCGACAAGATACGCGTCAAAACAAAGAACCGCTTATGGCCGAGAGCGGAGATCACCGCGTCCTGGCCGCGCACTGCCTTCTCAACGGCGGAATAATCCAGCACATCGCCGTGCACCACCGTTAAATGCGGATGTTCGAACGAGAGTTTCCGAGGATCCCGAACAAGCGCCGTGACCACATATCCCTGCTCTAGCGCACGGACCAGAAGTTGACGCCCAGTTCCACCGGTCACACCTATGATCAGAATCCGCGTCAAGGGTCTTCCGGTTGGCGCAATCGAGATTTTGGCCACAGACGTGAGTCCGCGCCGCCACAAGCCGATGGCGAGTGAGATCGCGTAAACAATGAGAAGAAGGAGGAGCCTCATTTTGTTCTTTCAAGCCGCCCAATTTTGGCGCCTCTATTTTTGACACGGGGACTCTTCGTCGACGAGTCTTCGGAAGGCGAATTCGGCCTGCGAGGGGCTTTCATATTCGCCGTCCTCGTAGCTCTTCTCTATGCTTGCAAGCAGTCTTGCGATCGCGCGTTGGCAGGCCGCGTTCTTTCCGGCTTTGAGCACCTGCGCAAGGCGTTCAAGGAATTGAGTGTCCCGCACAGCAGAAGTATACAGGCTCAGATTCTCAACCGGCAGTCGCTGACACCGAACAAATCACACCTTTTAAATCCATCGCTTTGTCCATGATCTAGGACCTGTTGACATCCTTCAGTTTGCGAAAAGAGCACCGCAATTTCCTGCAGTGAACCCTGTTTCAGTCTGGAACGCGTAAGTCCTGTTTTGCCGAGATTCGCCTGTTAATTGGGTATGTCCTAAGCCTGGCGGCAAAACAGCTTCAGTGCCGGACCTTAAATATATACGGGTATATGCGGGCAGCTGGATTGCGTCCGAATTGCCCCTGTCGGAAACAATCGTTGAGGCGTCAGCAATGGCCACATGCGGTTAGCGCATGGTAGGCAAGCACCTGAGACGTCTTACGGAATATGTCGCGTTGCCGAACGAGTTGGCTCGAACTGACCAAATGTGCCTGGTCGAAAGGCCCATGACGGCGAACCCTGTACTTGCCTGTCCTTAGGTCCAGTCAACACTGGTCTTCGAGAACGAAACAAAGCACCTGCAAAAGTGTTTCCATGTAAGAAGCCGGGACTTACGAGTGACGGTTAAACAGGATTGAGTTCCCGGCGGTACTCAACAATTGCTGTGATGCGAGCACAAGGACTTTCTTGGGAGGATATGGTCATGCGCAGATTGTTCTCGACGCGAGTTCTGTTTCTAACGTTGCTGGTTTTTCTGGTGCCCGCGGCGTCGCGAGCGCAGGTTTCGGTGGGTGTATCGGTACGGGTGGGGCCGCCGCCTTTGCCGGTCTACGAGCAGCCGCCTTGTCCGGTGGAGGGTTACATGTGGACACCGGGCTATTGGGCATACGGCGATGAAGGATATTACTGGGTGCCCGGAGTTTGGGTGGCGCCGCCGCGTGTGGGTGTGTTGTGGACGCCGGGATATTGGGGCTGGAACGAAGGCGTGTATGTATTTCATGCCGGGTATTGGGGTCCGCATATCGGCTTTTATGGAGGCGTGAATTACGGGTTTGGCTACGGTGGGGTCGGGTTTGTGGGCGGAGAATGGCGCGGCGAACGTTTCGCGTACAACACTGCGGTGGTGAATGTGAACAGAACAGTGATACACAACACGTACATCAACAACACCGTGATCGTGAACAACCGGACGGTAAATAGGACCAGCTTCAACGGCGGCCCAGGCGGGATTGGGGCGCGGCCCACGCGTGGAGAAATGTCGGCCAGCCGCGAGAGGCATATGCAGCCAACGGCCATGCAGGTTTCGCATCAGCATAGCGCGGGTTCGAATCGCGCGAACTTCGCGTCCGATAATCACGGGAGACCGGCTACAGCGGCGATGGGCCGGGTCGATGCGCGCGAAGGAAAGCAACAAGCGCGGATTGCGAACGGTGCGAGGTCAGGACAACTGACTCCGCGGGAGACCGGCAGACTCGAGAACCGAGAAGCGAACATCAATCGTGAAGTTCGCAACGACCGTGCGGCGAACGGCGGCAAGCTCACGCCGCAAGAGCGCGCACAAGTCAATCATCAGCAGAACAATGCGAGCAGGACGAGCATCCACATCGGTAAGTGGTGGAGCGTGGCTAGGAAAAAGCGGTTTTTCTTTGTAACGTGCGGTCGAGCAACGGCTAGCTAAATCTACCTGCCCTGTTCGTACTCATCACGATTCATGTGTTTCGAATCACTTAGCCTGCTGTCGGTTGTCTCTAATGAGGACGGCTCCAGCAACCTCAACCACGCCTCCAAACATTTGGGGCGCTCCAAAGACTTTCGCAATGTTTCTGATGTCGAGCTGTGCCATGAGATGGGCTCCCCAGCGGATGGGGTCGCTCCATGCGAGGCAGGGCGCGCGACCCCATCACCGGGTGCCAGCGGCGAGAATCCTCGTGCTGCAGGACGCCAACCGGAATCGAGTTATGTCGCTGGACGGGCGGCAGCAGCCTGCTCGAAAATCTTGACTGCCTTACCCACTTCCGCAACTCCGAAGATCACGAACGCTGAATTGGTGCCGGGCTCAGCTCCACTATAGCCGTAGTTGATGTTGATTCCGGCTTCGCCGAGCCGCGATGCAGCGCGTGCTAGTTCTCCAGGACGATGGGAAAGTTTGATCTGCGCGACTTCAGTCTCGATGTAATCGGCGCGCTGGCCGTCCAGAGTTGTCTTGGCAGCGGCCGGGTTGTCCAATACGAGGCGGACGGCGCCCTTGCCCTTCTCGAGAGGCAGCTGTTGAAATGCGAGAATGTTGACATTTTGATCGGCGAGAGCCTGGCAAACCTTTCCAAGGGTTCCAGGTCGGTCTTCTAAGCGAATTGTGAACTCCTTGTTGATTGGCATGATTTGAACCTCACTTTCGATTTGCTCGGGGATAAGCCGGGGAGTCCTGCGAGGCGGAATAACCAAAAATGGTACGCCAGTCTGCGGTCGACTACAAGGTTTTGCGTTGGATGGTGTCAAACCTCTTTAGAAATGTCCCCTTCCTTACCTCATTAGAAGTGTCCCTTTTTCTTTTGATTTGTTGTTTCTTGGGAGTGTCCGCCGGAGCGAAGTCCTGCGCCGCGGTTTGTGCGGCGCGTTTAGGACGAAGCGGAGGCGGACACTCCCAAAAGTGCTGACACTTGCGATCGATTCGACCGCTGTAACTCCATTCTCTGCTCATAACCTTGCCGCCACGGATGATCCTGTGCGGACTTACTCCCTACCTCCTTAGTCGACTCGCGGCGCGGCTCACGTGGCGCGGTCGGCTCTACTCGAGGTCGGACCACCAGATCTTCGTACTCCATTCGTTTCCCGCGGTAACGTACCTCCACCGCGCCATCCTCCCACTCACACACCAGCGCCTTGGCTTGCGTCGGCCCATAGCGCTTATTCTGCGGCTTGAGTTGCAGAAAATGTCCCCGGTACTGCACCACCCAATCGTTGCTGATCCATCGTTCCGTCTCTAACCGGAAAACCTCTCTCAGCTTCGCTGCGCTCGGTGCCCGAACGTGATAGTTCTCCGCTCGTGCCGCGGCTCGCACAAATCGCCGATTGTGTTCCGCAAGATATTCCGCTTCCAAATATTCATTCGCAGCTTCGTAGCTCGCTATCCCCTGGCGACGCAGTTTCTTCACCAGGCGATCTTGATGTACACCGTTGTTGCGCTCCACCCGCCCTTTCGCTTGCGGAGAACTGGCTGCGATAATGCGAATCTCCAAACGCTCGCACATGCGCCCAAAATGCGTCGTGGGCGCTTTCCCCTGCAAACGCTCCCTTTCCGTCGGCTGCCGCTTATAAACGTTCTTCCAATCGGTATACAACGCTCGCGGTACCCTATACTTCCCGATCCAGCATCGCAGCACTCCTACCGCCGCCCAGATCGTTTCTTGCTCCCCCAGCCGACAGCACGTCGTCGTCGTGGCATCATCCACCATATTCATCAGACATCCGCGTGGTCCCCGCTCCTCAAACCACGCATGGAAACTCCCAT
>QHYO01000608.1 GCA_003224135.1 Acidobacteriota bacterium
GACGATAATCGGCGAGGCAACGCCGCACATAACCTCAAAGCGCGCTCTAAGGTGCCAGGAGACACCAATCATGACTTCCTCATCCATCAGAAAACATGCGGGCGCCGGGCCAGCGAGTGACCAACCTACAGTCCCCGAGCCTGCGTTCGCCGAGCGTGCGCGTACCCTGATGTACTTGGGCCGCATAGGCAGCCTCTCGACCCTCTCGCGGAAACAGCCGGGGTTCCCGTTCGGATCAGTGATGCCCTACGGATTGGACGGTCACGGGCGTCCCATCTTCCTTATCAGCACAATGGCCATGCATACGCAGAACTTGCAGGCCGACGCTGGCGCTAGCTTGCTTGTAACCCAGGATGACACCGGCGGCGACCCGCTCGGAGCATCCCGAGTCACGCTGGTAGGAAATGTTCTGCCGCTACCGGAGTCGGAGGTGGCCGAGGCTCGCGAGCTCTACCTGGCACGTTATGCCAACAGCAAGTACTGGGTAGATTTTGAAGACTTTTCTTTTTACCGCATGGATGTGGTGGACGTTTATTACGTGGGCGGTTTCGGAGTGATGGGCTGGGTATCTGCCTCGGAATACGACCGCAGCCAACCCGACCCTCTTGCTCACTCAATGGCCGAGATCATTCAGCACATGAACGCCGACCACAAGGATGCGCTCGTCCTGCTTGCCAAGAAATTTGCTCGCACTGAGTCACAGGAGGCAACGATTACAGCTGTCGACCGCCTCGGCTTTCACGTGCGGGTGAAAACCAGGATGGCACGGGTGATGCCCGCATCGCGTTCTTGCGAGAAGTGACCAATCCGGCAGACACTAGAAAAATTTTGGTCGAGATGGTGCAGCAGGCGCGCTCGCAAGTGTGAGGTGCGTATCCATCAGGAAACTAGCGGCAGAATAAAGGCGCCGGTCTAAAAGACTCTTTCGTTGCTGACCAGTTTTAGGATCGCGAATTTTCGGCCTACTGTATGCAACGGAGATTTTTTTTCGTTCAGCGTCAACTCGGCTGTGCCAGGTGGACTGAGGCGCGTCGATTTGTTCTCTTGCCCCCCGAGGCACGACGCCAGCATGAGTACGGCAATCATGGGTTCTCCTAGACGCATGACTTCTCCTTCACAGTTGCAACAGACCCATACTTAATGCCGAAGGGTAACATGGTTTGGCAGCCAGACGCTCCCGAAATGGGTCGTTGGTGAAATCGACTGTTGGTTTCGTGAAACGGCAAGAATCCTCAAACACCATGATCCTTGGATATCCTACATCGCGCAGCAGGGCTCAAGATTAAAAAGGAGAGCACGAGGTACTTCCGCTCTCCTTTCTTTTTGGCTCTGGCTACCCGGACTATGCGGCCTTTTTCTACTGCGCTCTCAGCTTCGCCCAGCGCGCCCGTTGCGTCGCAGCAATCTTCCTTCGGGCTGCAGCC
>QHYO01000609.1 GCA_003224135.1 Acidobacteriota bacterium
CCAATGGAAGACCATCGAGGAGGAAACGATCAGGTATGCGGAGGACGAACCTCTAGTTGCGCCGTCGTCTCCGTCATCCGAGCGGAACCGCAGGTCATAGCCGAGCAAAGTCAGGTCGTCTCTTAGAATCGCTTGCCGTGCAATAAACCGTTGGAACACACTGCCTCTCTTCTATCCGCGGGGAAGCACGGTGCTATGCGATTTGCGCAGCTCGAGAGGAGAGCGAACGGGAGGGGACCAGATTTCAGGACCGCGTGCTCAAGCCGGCGTTGACATCGACGCCAGAAATTCTCCGTTGGACTTTGTTTTTGTCAGACGGCTGAGCAAAAGTTCCATCGCTTCCACGGTGGAGAGCGGGCTCAAGACTTTGCGAAGCACCCAAACACGGCTGAGCTCGTCCGGCGGCAGAAGCAATTCATCTTTTCGGGTGCCGGAGCGCTGAATATCGATAGCAGGGAAGACGCGCTTATCGGCGAGCCTGCGGTCGAGATAGATTTCCATGTTGCCGGTGCCCTTAAACTCTTCGAAAATCACGTCGTCCATACGGCTGCCGGTGTCAATCAACGCGGTGGCGATGATGGTAAGCGAGCCGCCTTCTTCCACGTTGCGGGCTGCGGCAAAGAAACGCCGGGGACGCTGGAGGGCGTTCGCGTCAATACCGCCAGAGAGAACTTTGCCTGATGGCGGCGTGACAGCATTGTAAGCGCGAGCGAGGCGGGTGATGGAGTCGAGCAGCACCACGACGTCGCGCTTGTGTTCCACGAGCCTCTTGGCTTTCTCAAGCACCATTTCCGCGACCTGGATGTGCCGCTGAGGAGCTTCGTCAAAGGTGGAGCTGATGACTTCGCCCTTTACCGTACGCTGCATATCCGTTACTTCTTCCGGGCGCTCGTCGATGAGCAGAACGATGAGCGCGACCTCGGGATGATTCGTGGTGACGGAGTTGGCGATGGATTGCAGCATCATGGTCTTACCGGTGCGCGGTGGTGCATTGATCAGTCCCCGCTGGCCCTTGCCGATGGGATTCAGCAGATCGAGGACGCGCCCGGTCATGTTTTCCTTGGACGTTTCCATCTTCAGGCGGCCCTGGGGATAAAGCGGTGTCAGGTTGTCGAAGAAAATTTTGTTGCGCGCAACTTCCGGATCCTCAAAATTCACCGCTTCGACTTTGATCAGAGCGAAATAACGCTCACCATCTTTCGGCGGCCGCACCTGGCCCGAAACGGTGTCGCCGGTGCGCAGATCGAACTTGCGAATTTGCGATGGCGAGACGTATATGTCGTCTGGTCCCGGCAAATAGTTGTATTCGGGCGCACGGAGGAACCCGAACCCATCCGGCAGGCATTCGAGCACACCTTCGGAAAAGATCAAGCCGCTCTTTTCGGTTTGCGCGCGGAGGATCTGAAAGATCAACTCCTGCTTGCGCATCCCGCTGGCGCCGGGAACATTGAGTTCCTTGGCGATCTTTGCCAGGTCCGTGATGTTTTTTTCCTTGAGTTCCGCAAGGCTGATGCTGATTTGATTGTTGCTTTCTGCAGTTTCTTTAGCCATATGTCCTTAACTTCGTAGTTTTTGAGTGTTGAAGAGTTCCTGTAACAGAGATTTGGTTCTCGGGATGGATTACCGCTCTGGCGGCGCAGCGACTTATCCCAGGGTTTGCAAGCAAAACTTGTTTCTCTAAGGGTTTGTAAAACAAACCCTTAAACCCTGAAACCCTGCCCGCCAAAATGGGCAAACCGTGCGATTGGCAACTTTCGCGACCCGCGGGGAAATTCCTTGAAGCACCCAAGGTGGGAACCGAGGGCAGTGCGGGAAACGTCAGTTGGTCAAACTCGAGTCTTTCTCAGCGCCGCTCACAAACCCTTCGGCAACCGGTGCAACGGGGGCATGCTCAATGGGCACAATCGGCCGCTCAAGAGCAATCTGCAGCACTTCGTCCATCGTCTCAACCGGGTGCACTGTCAGGCTTGCGAGGATCTCCTGCGGGATGTCCGGCAGGTCCTTCTCATTGTCCTTCGGAAGCAGTATCGTACGCAAGCCCATTCGGTGGGCGGCCAGCAGTTTTTCCTTAACGCCGCCGATGGGCAAAACCTTGCCCCGAAGAGTGATTTCCCCGGTCATGGCCACATCGCAGCGCACGGGAATTCGCGTAAGAGCGCTTACGATGGAAGTGCAAATGGTGATGCCCGCGGACGGGCCATCTTTGGGTATGGCGCCCTCCGGCACGTGCAAATGAATATCGAGACTCCGGTAGAAATCCTTGGGCAGTCCCATCTGCGCTGAGCGCGAACGAACGTAGCTCATTGCCGCTTGCGCCGACTCCTGCATGACTTCGCCAAGTTTTCCGGTGAGTGTCAGACGCCCCTTGCCTTCCATGAGTGTCGCTTCGGTCGCGAGCACCGAGCCGCCGACTTCAGTCCAGGCAAGGCCAGTCGTAAGTCCGATTTCGTTGTGCTTCTCCAGCCAGAATTCGCGGTACTTCAGAATGCCGAGATACTCGCCCACGTTTGCGGCCGTGATTTCGAGCTTAACGGCGTCAGGGCCGTCAGTGACAACCCTTCGAGCGACCTTGCGTGCGATGTTCTGGATTTCGCGTTCGAGGTTGCGGACACCCGCCTCGTGCGTGTAGTGGCGGATGATGTGCAGCAGGCCGTCATCCTGGAAGCTGAGATTTTCTTCGGTCAGGCCGGTGGCTTCACGGCCGCGCTTTACGAGAAAGCGTTTCGCGATTTCCAGCTTTTCTTGTTCGGTATAGCCCGCCAGGCGCAGAATTTCCATGCGATCCTGCAGAGGCTGCGGAATCGTGTGCAGGACGTTGGCGGTGCAGACGAACATTACCTTGGACAGATCATACTCGACGTCCAGGTAATGATCGGTAAACCCGTGGTTCAGCTCCGGATCGAGGA
>QHYO01000610.1 GCA_003224135.1 Acidobacteriota bacterium
AAAGTGGCTTCGGCCGGATCCAGGTCGCCACGGCGAAGCTGGACCAGTGCGAGGGACAAATAATATTGATCGTTGTCGGGATTTCGGGCGATGGCGTCCTTGAAAATTTGCGCGGATTTTGCGGAGTCGCTGAGGTGCGCGTAGATGTCGCCGAGGAGAGCGAGGTAGGCGTCGTCCTTCTGGCCATCGGCGGAAACTTGATTCGCGATTTCGAGCGCTTGTTGATACTGGCCCTTGCGGAAGTAAGCACCGGCAAGATCGAACTTCACATCATCGGAATCGGGATTGGCGTGTAGCGCGGTTTGGAAATGAAGGATCGCGTCGTCGTACAAGCGATAACGCGCCAGGAGTACGCCGATACCCGCTTGCATGCGGAAATCTTCCGCGCTCAGCTCGTCGAGCTGTACGATGGTTTTGCGCGCATCGTCGGTCTTGCCGAGTTTCAAATACGCTTCGGCAAGGAGATAGAAATCTTGCGGACGGTCAGGATGCTTCTTGATCTGCTCGGCGAGTTCGGTCAAGTCGAGTTGCGTGCGCTCTTTTGGCGTAAGACTGGCCCTGTTATCGAGATAGTCGAAAAGATGTTGGTAGGGATAAGGGCCCGTCGAAGGGTCCTTCGAAAGCGTTTGGAAAACGCTCAAATCTCGTTGCGCAGCTTCAAACTGTTTGAGACTTCGCTCGACCATCGCGAGTTTGTAATACCCCGACGCGGGATCGCGGCTCACTTTGACATATCTGCGCAAGAGGTCCGCGGCTTCAGTGTAGCGTTTGGCGGTGATGCGGAGGTTCGCCAGTTCGAGGAGCGCTTCGGAAAAATCGGGATTGGCGCGAAGGGCTTTCTGAAAGTAGTCTTCCGCCCTTGCTTGATTGCCCTGGCGGCCTTCGATGAAGCCCAAATTGAAAAGACACGACGCGTTGTTGGGATCGAGTTTGAGGCCTTCCGTAAAATATTTGCGAGCTTCATCGAACCGTCCGAGATGGCGATAGGAGAGTCCCATGAACGCGTAGGAACGCGCGGATGGATCGAGACCGATCAGGAGCTTGAATTCGTCGATGGCTTTATCCGCTTTGCCGGACATGAAATAGCTTTCGCCGAGAGCGGCACGGAGATCGGCTCGCTTGGGAGCGATTTTTATGCCGGATTCGAGAAGAGGGATAGCATCTTCAAAATAGTTTTGCGTCATGCTGACGCGAGCGAGGAGAAAAATAATGTCGGTATTTTCAGGGGCGAGTTTGTGCGCGCGGACGAGGAGCTCCAGGGCATCGACAGCGCGAGCTTGATCGGCATAAACCTGCGCAAGGAGATAGAGAATTTCCGGGGAATCGGACTTCAGATTTTGTGCGCGTTTCAGAACGAGTTCCGCCTTGGAGTATTCGGCAGCGCGAAGATAAACCTGGCCGAGATTGAAAAGGATTTCAAATGTGTCGGGCTCGAGGGAGTTGGCTTTTTCCAGTTCGAATTGGGCGACACGGTATTGCTTTTCTGCAGCGAGGAGTACTCCGAGCGTGAAATGTAACTGCACATTCTTGGGATCTTGCGCGGAAAGGTCTGCGGCGACCTTCAGTCCTTGAGCGGTGCGGCCGGCGCGAAGATAGGCACGCGTCAGATTGAAACGAGACTCGGTGGTGGCGGGTTTTACGAGCAGGAAATGTTGGATCGCTTCTGATGGATTGTTTCTTGCCAGAAGCACGAGGCCCAAGTTGTAATTCCCGTCGGAGTTGGAGGGCTCGATGCGGAGAGTTTCGCGAAATTCCTTCTCGGCGGAGCCGAGTTTTTCTTGAGCGATGTAGATGTTCCCGAGGTTGATGCGGGTCCGTACGGAATTTGGCTTTAGCTTCAGCGCTTGCTGGAAAGCGTCCAGCGCATTCTCATAGTCCTTTTGGCCGGTGTAGAGGATGCCCAGCATGTTGTAGCCTTCGACGCTCTTCGGATTTTGCTGAAGCTGTTCCTGGATTTTTAGTTTGGCTTCTTCGACGCGGCCCTGGCTGAGAAGTTCCTGCGCTTCCTCTAAGCGCGGATCGATGGCTGCCGCGGGACGAGAAGTATTCTTCTTAACCGGCGTTTGCTGCCCCGAAGAAGCGTCAGCGTAAAGAAGAAGTACAGCGAGCGCCAAAACACAGGTCACCAGGCGGTTTTTTTGCAGGTGTGAATTTCGAACGCAGTTCATCGCTTCGGGCATTTCCGCGGCAAAACCTTTCTAGAGCTGATGAAGTGTTCTCAATTTAGCATCTCCAAAGCCTGCTGAGCCAATTTGTGCTGCGGCTGAAGTTTTAATAATGCGAGTAAGATCTCTCTCGCCTTTTCTTTTTCCTGGCGAAGCATATAGACGCGGGCCAGGTTGAGATAAGCCTGATCATAGTTTGGCGCCACAGCGATGCACGCTTTGAACTTTTCTTCAGCTTCCGAAGTTCGATTCTGGCGAGTCAATAAAATTCCCAAGTTGTTCAGCGCTTCGGGATAGTTCGGGCGCAGGCGAACGGCTTTTTCTAAAAGCTCCCTTGCGTCTGAAAAATTCTCTTGCCGAGCGAAGAGCATGCCAAGACTATAGTTGGATTCGGGATTTTCAGGTTCGAGTTCGAGCGCGCGGCGGAACAATTGCTCGGCGTCATCTGAAATTCCCTGCCTTCGGTAAAGATTCCCGAGATTTAGAAGAGCGGTGACATAGTCCGGGCGTATGGAGAGAGAGCGTTTGAAATCACGGATGGCTTCGTCCTGCCGGCCATCTTGCGCCGCGACCATAGCCAAATTGTTCCATGCTTCGGGATATTCCGGACGAAGCTTGACGGTTTGCTCGAGATAGATTCTCGCGTCTCTGAGCGAATTCTTTCGAAGATAGAGTGTGCCGAGGTTGTAATACGCTTCGGGGTCGGTGGGCTTGGCGGCAACGACCTGCTTGAAGGACGCGGCTGCCTGATCGAGATAACCACGCTGAAAAAGCGCGACTCCGTACGTGAAGTCATTGCGCCGGAAGCGGCCTTGATGAAGCGTTCCGGGAAAAGGTAGAGCTTTCTGAAGCCGTTCCTCGTCATTCCGCGGAAGAGCGCTCAAGTCTTCCTTTAGCTTCTTTGTTTCCACCAACCCTGACGCTCAAATCCCTGCGGCGGTCGAAAAGATAGCGATAGAGAATGTTGTAGATGCCCGCGACCTCAGAGGTTGCAAAAAGTATGGGAAATGAGAAGCGTTCTTTTGCTGCGAATGAGTGAGCGCCTGGTGCGTCGGGTGGCTCGTCAAGATTGATGGCGACGACGTGGACAACATCCGAACCTAGGTGAGACGGGCTTTGTTGGAAGTGCTGCAACTGCCGGGTGCTCT
>QHYO01000089.1 GCA_003224135.1 Acidobacteriota bacterium
CTACAACCGCCAGGCAATAGACGCGCTCAGGGCAAACTAGGTCAGGCTGAGGGTGGCCGTACAGCGCGCCGTGAAGCGAATGAATATACTTTTTGGTTCGACTAAGCGTGAGAAATCGTCATATCTCATGTGCGATGGCGTCTTGGCGTGTTCCTGCTTGAAACAAGATGTCGCGGTCCTCGGTCAGGGATTCCTGTGCGCAGACGGGAAGACCGTACAGGTTGCCAAACGGACGCATTGTCCGAGGAATCGTCTAACGGCGGGCACTACGGCACCTATCTGCTGGACGATCAAGCTACCGCAAAGAAGTATGAAGGACAAAGAGTAGTGGACCGGAACTCTCGATGCAACGCATAACACGATCCACGTGCGAAAGATTGAGGCAGTTGCGTAGTCGGCAGGGATTATTTGTGAATTTCCCGTTTATCGCCTTGCGGAATTCGATACCACCGGGCCCTTCGACGCCCGATCCAACCATTCCTCCGCCGCCACCGCAACCAGAGTTGCCGCCGGAAGAACCGCCCTATCCCGACGCACCAACGCCCACACCTGGCGTGCCACCTTTCCCTCCACAGGATCCTACCGAACCAGAACCGCAGCCCACGTGAGCTACATGCGCGAGGCCACTCTGTCACCCGCAAACGGACATCGGTTTTAGTGCTGCCTTTATCTTTTCTGCGTGCGCGCCGGTTCGCGTTCCATTCCATCGACAGGAAGCGTTTGGACAGGTAAGGTGGAACTCCATTTGATTCAACTCTTCCTTTGCGAGTACATCAGGCGAGGTCACGAATTCTGTGAGCTCCTTCGCGCAGCGTTCGCATTTGAACGTAAATTCGTATGTGTGCATGAAAACGTCCTTTCACAAGCCACACTGGGCTGTGCAGACGGTCGGGCAGTTGGCACTCGGCTTCGCCGACGCCAGTTAAAGGGTGGTGCCATTCGGCTTTGAAATTCCTTGAAGTGCATTCGCGGCCGGTTCCTTCTGCTTCAAGGCAAGATCGCCAAGGGACACAATCCCGACCAAGCGTTTCTGCCGATTCAGCACCGGGAGGCGACGTGCCTGCAGTTTGCTCATGCTTTCTGCCGCTGCTTCTGTAGCCTCGTCTTCAAAGACATACTTGATGTCGGGCGACATGACTTCACGCACCGTACAATGGTCGGGCGGGTTCCCCTTCGCTACGGCCCGAAGCGTGATATCCCGGTCGGTGACCATCCCGACCAAGCGGTCATTTTCACCGACAGGAAGCGCCCCACAGTTGACTTTTCCCATGAGCGTGGCTGCTTTTTCAATCGTATCGTCAGGTGATGTGACCAGGACATCCCTGCTCATAACTTCGCGAACTTGCATGTGGTCCTCCTGTTCGAGGTTTAGGGTCGGAAGTCTTAGCGTATTTTGGTGTCGCCAAACGGGCAATACTCTGAAGACTCTAGTCAATCCAGCGCAGCTCCGACACCGGACTATCGCTTTCCCTGAAAAATCGGAAACGAGTTGTCGCTACCGCCGAGGTCAAATCCCAACTGGAGCTTCGCTGCTTCCGACATGAGACCAGCATGCCAAGGAGGATCGAACACGACCTCCGCGTGAACTTCCTTTACGTCGGGAAGCCGCGAGAGCTTGCTCTCAACGTCCGCCCTCAGCACGCTACCCATCCCGCAGCCGGGGGCGGTCATCGCCATCTTGACGTTGATTCTGTTCCCTCCGTCTTCGCGCGGCTCAATTCTGCAGGAATAAACGAGTCCGAGATCCACGATGTTGACTGGTATTTCGGGATCGAAGATTGTTTTCAGCTGATCGATCACCATTTGTTCGGTTAGCGGTCCGGTTGGAAGAAATTGCGCGGCAGACGGAGCGGATAGCCCGAGAGCGTCGGCATCCTTGGCGTCAACGCGATAGATAGAACCAGTGTCAGTGGCGACGGTATAACTGCCACCACGCGACTGCATGATTCTCACCCTTGCGCCTGAGGGCAGCGTTTTGTGTGCTCCGGTCGGAATTTCGATGGAGGCGCACTCGCGAGCGAGCGTAACAGGCTTGCTGGAACTCATTAGGAATTCTCGTTTCTGCTGGCCAGATTCATGAGCTCATTCGGTCGAGACCGATTCGTGCTCCCCGGCAAGCGCAGCGCGCAGCGTGTGCCATGCGAGCGTTGCGCATTTGACGCGAACTGGGTACGCCGAAACACCGGCAAATACGGACAACTTACCCACAGCCGGTACCTTGCCGTTGCTGGCGGGCGCCTCACCGGTCACAATCTTATGAAACTCTCCAAAGAGTTCTTCGACCTCAGCTTGTGTCTTGCCCTTCACGCTTTGTGTCATCAGCGAAGCCGAAGCCTTCGAAATGGCGCATCCCGACCCTTGAAAAGCGATGTCGCGTATTGCGTCACCATCCAGGTCGACATACACCGTGTAACGATCGCCGCATAATGGGTTGAACCCCTCCGCTCTTCGATTCGCGGCGCCAAGTTCACGATAATTGCGCGGAGCCTTGCTGTGCTCGAGGATCACGTCCTGATAGAGTTCGCGTAGATCGGGCATCAGGCAAATACCTCCCGCACTCTGTCGATTCCTTTGATGAGGGCGTTCACTTCTTCTCGCGTGTTGTAGAAAGCGAAAGACGCGCGCGCCGTCGCAGGAATACCGAAGCGCTCCATAACGGGCTGAGCGCAATGATGACCGGTGCGAATGGCTATCCCTTCTTGATCGAGAATCGTTCCGATATCGTGAGGATGAATTCCATCCATAACGAATGACAAAACGCTCGCCTTTTCCTTCGCAGTGCCGATCAGACGAATCCCTGGAATGGTAGAGAGCGATTCCGTGGCTTGTCGGAGCAGGTCTCGTTCGTGAGCCTCGATGCGATCGAGTCCAAGCTCGTTCACATAGTTGATCGCGGCGGCGAGGCCAATTACACCGGAAACATCGGGCGTGCCCGCTTCAAATTTGTGGGGAATCTTGTTGTAGGTGGTTTTTTCGAAGGTGACCGAAAGGATCATGTCACCACCACCCTGATAGGGAGGCATGGCGTTGAGCAGTGCGGACTTGCCGTACAAAACGCCAATTCCCGTCGGGCCGTAGAGTTTGTGACCGGAGAATACGTAGAAGTCGCAATCGAGCGCGCGCACGTCCACGGCAAGATGCGGCACCGCTTGTGCCCCGTCCACGACAACAACCGCGTTGTGGCGATGCGCCAGCTCCACCATTTGACGCAGCGGATTGATTGTGCCGAGAGCATTGGAAACGTGCGGCACCGCTACAATCTTCGTCCGCGGCCCGAGCAGGCGCGCAAATTCGTCAAGAATGAGCTCGCCAGCATCATTGATGGGTGCCACGCGAAGCATGGCGCCTTTTTCTTCGCATAGGATTTGCCACGGAACGATATTCGAATGGTGTTCCATGGCGGTAATCAACACCTCGTCGCCAGCCCGGACGCGAGTGCGGCCGAGAGTCTGCGCGATGAGATTAATGCCCTCGGTGGCCCCGCGAACAAAGACGATCTCGCTCGGTTCAGCAGCATTTAGAAACCGCCGCACGGTCTCCCGGGAGTTTTCATATCTCTGCGTTGCGTGCTGCGACAGATAATGAACGCCGCGATGAATATTGGCGTTGTCCGCCTCGTAGTACCGGGTGATGGCATCGATCACAGCACGCGGCTTCTGCGTGGTCGCGGCATTGTCCAAATAGACCAGCGGCTTGCCGTTCACCTGTTGGAACAAGATCGGAAAATTCGCCCGGATCTTCTGCGGGTCGTACGCGCCCAGAGGCGCCTGAGCCGTGGTGACGTCCAGGGCCTGATGCTTTGCGGCTACAGTCATTGGAGTTCTCCCTCCCGCTGGGGCCTCGCGGCACTTGTCGCCTCCCTGCTCATATGCGCCATTTGGCTAACGCGGCTTTCGATGAGCGGCTGCACGAAGGCGCGAACGGCGCTCTCTTTCATACGCTCCGTGCACTCGCTGGCAAAGGCCAGAAGCAGTATTTGGCGGGCGGAGACTTCATCGATGCCGCGCGTGCGGAGATAAAACAGCGCTTGATCTTCGATCTGACCGATCCTTGGCATCGGTCTTCTGCGCCTCCTTGTGGACGATGATTCGCCCGTGGAAAACGCCGTGCGCCCGATCATCCAAAATCCCGTTGTAAAATTGGCGGCTCCCGCAATGCGGACTGAGGTGTTCGACGAGCATGTAGTTGTCCAAGTGCTGGCTACCCTTTCCGATGAAAAGGCCGTTGATCAGGCATTCGCCGCCTTCGCCCGCCAAAACCGGATGCACGTTGTTCCGCACCAGCCCTCCGCCGATCAGCAGGGAATGCGAGGCCACGTTTGTGCTTCGGCCTTGCTGGATGCGTAGCGTCGAGATATGGAACGCTTCGAGACTCTCGCGCTCGACCTGGTAGTGCGACACGACGGTGCTGTCGCCCGCAACGAGTTCGGTCGCGGCATTGGAAAGTGTGGCGCTGTCGCCCAACGAGAAGTAGTCTTCCACGACAGCAGCCTGGCTGCCGTCTTCCGCCACGACCAAATTGCGTGGATGATTCATCGTGGCTCGACCGTTGCCGACCGAGACGAACTGAAGATAGACCGGCGCCTCAATAATCGCTCCGCGGCGGATGTGAATGTAGGCGCCGTCTTCGAGGAAGGCCGAATTGAGCGCGCAGAAGGGATCGCGTTCAATATTCAGATAGCGACCCAGGTATGGCTCAACCGTTTGAGGAGCCTCCGCGATTTGCCTGGCGAGGCTGCGGACAACCAAGCCATCGGGCAGACCTTCGAAGGACGAGAACTCCGGCAAAAAGCGGCCGTTCACGAAGACCAGCCGACACGCGGTGTCCTTCATTCCGTGCTGTACAATCTGCGTGTTCGAAACCAGCCCACTGCCATCCCGGGCAAGCTCGAATTCCGCGTGCGCGATCGCGGAAACGCTTGTGAAGCGCCAGTCCTCGATCCGCGTCGTCGGAAATCCCTTCTCGCAAAATCGTGCGAAAGCGTTCTCGCGCAGTCTCTCGAGCCAGGGCAATTTTCTTCCTGTCGCCTCATTGCGGAAGCTGCTAAACGCGGGCAGGTAATTTGCCAATTGCTGAGTCTCGGCGATCACAGACGGTTCTCCATATTCCTCGGTCAGGCCGGAGTCGCACTACGCGCGACCGCTTCCATCGAGCTGTATCCCTTCTCTTCAAGCTGGAGCGCGAGGTCGGGCCCACCAGAACACGCAATCCGGCCTTCCACCAGGACGTGAACGCGGTCCGGAACAATGTGGTTCAACAGCCGCTGGTAATGAGTCACAACGATCATGGCGCGATCTGGATCACGCATCGTATTCACGCCGCGGGCAACGGTGCGCAGCGCGTCAATGTCGAGACCCGAGTCCGTCTCATCCAGGATAGCCAGCCTTGGTTCGAGAATCGCCATTTGCAGAATCTCGTTGCGCTTCTTTTCGCCGCCTGAGAAGGACTCATTCACGGACCGGTTCATAAGTTTCTCGTCTATCTCCAGGAGGTTTGCTTTCTCGCGGAGCAAAGGCAGAAAATCCATGGCATCCATCTCGTCTAGGCCGCGGTATCTCCGTATCGCGTTCAAAGTGGATCGCAGAAAGTAGGCGTTCGTGATTCCTGGAATTTCTACTGGATACTGGAAAGCCATGAAGATGCCTTCGCAAGCCGCATCCTCAGGCTTCATTTCGAGAAGATCTTTGCCGTCATACAAGATTTGCCCTTCGGTTACCTCGTAGCTTTCGCGCCGCGCCAACACTTGCGCGAGCGTGCTTTTGCCCGAGCCGTTCGGGCCCATGATTGAATGCACTTCCCCGGCATCCACTGTCAGGTCGATTCCCTTGAGTATTTCCTGTTCGCCGACGTTCACATGCAAGTTCCTGATTTCGAGCAAGCTCATGCTGTTCCTCGCCTATCCGACGCTGCCTTCCAGACTGACGCCAAGCAGCTTCTGCGCCTCAACCGCAAATTCCATCGGCAGCTCGCGAAACACGCGTTTGCAGAATCCATTCACGATCATCGATACAGCGTCCTCTGTCTTCAGACCGCGCTGCCGGAGATAAAAAAGCTGGTCATCG
>QHYO01000613.1 GCA_003224135.1 Acidobacteriota bacterium
GAGCTCTTTTACAAAATCAGCGAAGGCCACCGCCCCATGCCGGGCTTCAAAAAACGTTTCACCGAAGAGCAGCGGTGGCAACTTGTCTTCTTTATCCGTTCTTTCTCGGCCTCGCCGACGCCAGGCCAAGCTCCATCAAAGTAGCCGCAGCAACAAGCTAAAGTGTGTGCTTGCGTTGGTTTCGTGGCGCAGGCAATGCTGGGTGCGGTATTCTCTTCCTGCTTAATCCAATCCATATTCACAAAGGACGCTGCTTTCATGCGCAAATTGTTCTTCGGTTTCGTTCTTTTGCTCGCCGCGACAGTCGCCGCTTCCGCAGCTCCGGGAGGCGCGGTGCGTTGTGGCAGGCTGCTCGACGTCCGCTCGGGCCAGCTGTTGTCCGATCAAGTCGTCACGTTCGATGCGGACGGCCTCATCGTGTCCGTTCTACCAGCGTCTCCTACTGTCGTGTCTACGATCGATCTCTCCAAAGCCACTTGCCTTCCAGGCCTGATCGACGTGCACACGCACGTGACTGGCGATCCAGGGGACACTGGCTATCGTGGACTCGGAATCTCTGTTCCGCGCCAGGTGGTCACAGGCGTCAAGAACGCTCGCCTAACGCTGCGTGCCGGGTTCACGACGATCCGTAACGTTGGAGCAGAAAATTTTACTGACGTCGCGGTCCGCGATGGCGTCAACGCGGGCGAAATCGAAGGACCGCGTATGCTAGTTTCAGGCCCGGCGCTTGGCATCACGGGCGGCCACTGTGACAACAATCTTTTGCCGTACGAATATCACTACAAATCCGAAGGTGTTGCCGATGGCCCGTGGGTGGCGCGCGCAAAAGTTCGCGAGGTCATCAAGTACGGTGCTGACGTGATCAAGATCTGCGCGTCGGGTGGCGTGCTGAGCAAGGGCGACCAGCCCGGCACGCCGCAATACTCTCTTGAAGAGATGCAAGCCATCGCCGAAGAGGCGCACAAACTTGGCCGCAAAGTTGCCGCACACGCGCACGGCACGCAATCCATCAAGGACGCGATTCGCGCGGGAATCGATTCCGTCGAGCATTCAAGTCTCATCGACGATGCGGGAATTGCGCTAGCCAAGCAGCATGGCACGTACCTTGTCTTCGACATTTACAATGACGATTTCATTCTGCAGGAAGGCGCAAAAGCGGGCATGCTTCCTGAATCTATCGAAAAAGAAAAGAAACTTGGACGGCTGCAGCGCGAAAATTTTCGCAAGGCCTTTCAAGCCGGTGCAAAAATGGCCTTTGGTACGGATTCGGGCGTTTATCCACACGGAGACAACGCAAAACAATTCGCCAAAATGGTGGAATGGGGAATGAAACCGATTGACGCGATCCAGGCTTCTACGATCAATGCCGCCGACCTGATTGGCTGGAGCGAAAAAGTCGGCTCGCTCGAAAAAGGGCGGTACGCTGATCTTGTTGCCGTGGACGGGGATCCGCTGTCGGACGTAAGAATTCTCGAAAGCGTAAAATTCGTCATGAAGGGTGGTGTCGTCTCGCGCAATGACTTCGCCAAATAATCTCGGGTGACACTCTTTTATAAGGAAGCATTCTGATTGTGATTTTATGTTTATTGCTACTGCAATCGTCGCTGTGCTGGAACCTCGCCTGGCGCTCCTGCTGTTTCTTTTGCTCTTGCTAGCTGCGGCGGCACCGATTGTTGTTGGCTGGCTTTCGCTTCTCCCGGCCGAGCGCGAGCCGTTCGC
>QHYO01000611.1 GCA_003224135.1 Acidobacteriota bacterium
TGCCTTCATCCGATGCAAAACAGATAATCCGCTCAGCAAAACTCTATGGCCTCACCGCAACCCGAGTCACAGCGGTTCAGTGCTCTTGCTCCAGCTCTCGCCCTTCTGGCTCTTGCGATTGTAATTAACTACGTTGATCGCGGAAATCTCTCCATTGCCGCGCCGCTGGTAAAAGAGGAGTTGCGGCTCTCGGCCACGGAGCTTGGGATCTTGTTTTCGGCGTTCTTTTATACCTACACCGCGCTCCAGTTTGTTGTCGGTGGAATCGTCGACCGGTTTGGCGCAAATTGGGTGTTGAGCGCTGGACTGTTCGTCTGGTCTTTAGCGACTATCGGCATCGGGTTCGCGGGAGGTTTCCCCGCCCTCCTCGCACTGCGACTGATGCTTGGCGTCGGCGAGTCTGTGGCGTTTCCGTGCTCATCGAAAGTGATCGCAGAACAAGTACCGGTCGATCATCGAGGATTTGCTAACGGCTTAATCACAGCTGGATTGAAGCTGGGTCCGGCCGTGGGCGCGTTCGGTGCGGGCACGCTTATTGCAAAGTACGGCTGGCGTCCCGTGTTTCTCTGGATGGGGTTGGCAAGTCTTCTCTGGCTGCCCGCTTGGTTAAAGTGGATGCCCAAACCCTTGGCGACCAACGACCCCAGCGCGAACGTCGCGCCCGGCTATAGCGCCATTTTTCGGGAACGGTCTTTCTGGGGCTGTTCGCTGGGGCACTTCTGCTTTAACTATCTTTCTTATTTTCTGCTTACCTGGCTGCCTTTTTATTTAATACATGAACGGCACCTTTCCCAGGCGACACTTGCAAAAACTGCCGGAGCTTACTACTTGCTTGACTCCATGTCCGCTCTGAGTGCTGGCTGGATTTCTGACGTTTTCATCCGGCACGGCGCAAGATCGAACGTCGTCCGCAAAGGAGTAGCATTCGTGGGCAGCTCCGTCGCGGCGATTGGTTTGCTCGGCTGCGCGTTCTCCGATGAAAAGACTTATTTGCCGTGGCTGCTTGTCGCCGGCGTAGGGTCAGGCGCGGCGGGTTGCGGCGTATTTTTGTTTGCGCAGACGCTCGCTGGTCCCCGAGCGGCGGGAAAATGGTCGGCGCTGCAAAACGGCTTTGGGAATTTTGCGGGAATCATCGGTCCGTCGCTCACTGGATTTCTGGTGGATCGTACCGGAAATTTTCTTTCCGCATTCTTGCTCTGCGCACTCATATCTCTGTTGGGTGGCTTAGTGTGGACGTGCGGAATTCGTTTCGCCCCCGTGGATTGGTCGCAGCAATCGGATGCACCGGTAACCGCCCGACTGTAACGTGAACGCCTTGCTCCGCAGTGCATTACGAATGCCTTGAAAGAAAAAAAGTGGCACATCCAGCGCCACACGCATCTTGCCGCAATGCTCCAAGCTCAGGTAAAGTCTTTTTTGAGGAGACAGCGATGCCCGCCGGCCCGGTCCTCTGCGCGCAGTGCGACAAGCCCGAGTATCAGTGCACCTGCGAAAAGTACTGCACCATCTGCAAAGGCATGGAAAACGTTCGTCTCTGCATGGACGGCCTATACTATTGCCCGGATTGCCGGGAAGCTTGTGATGTCACTCTCGCGGACACCCGTGGCCACTGACCCGAAACGCATCGAACTGCGTCTTGATGCCGACCCGTGCTTTGCCGCTGCTGCGGGTGGGGCGGTCCGCTATCTCTCTGAAGCCTCCGGATTGCCCGAGGAAGTTTGCCGCGAATTCCAACAAGACACGGTCCGCGCATGCCTCGATGCATTCGAATCGCGCGGCATCAGGACCCACGTCGTTGAACTCTGCCGCTTTGAAGACCGCCTCGAAGTCGTTGTCGATTCGAATGCCGGCTCCGCAGCCATCCGGCTCGCCCGCCCCGTCGATTCTCGCAGTTAACGTGAATTGCCTTTCTAGCGGCCTCGACCTGGTCGGGGAGGGATTCCAGTTTTGCAAAAAAGAAATGCGCCAAAAGAAAAAGGCGGGCTCACAGCCCGCCTTTCCACACCTTTACTCTCTGGGACGCTGACGTTTACATCTTCAACGCGAACGTATTCTTCTTGATCAGCGAGGTCATCTGATCGTCCGTCAACGCCAGTCGCAACACTACGCGATCGCCCGATGGATTCACCTGCGCCTGTCCGAGCAAATCCGCCAGTTCTGGATTCTGCTGTTTCGCCTGGTATTGCTGATATACGAATGCCAGCTGCATCAACTGCGCCAGCGTGTTCGCATCCTCCGTCGACCCGCAAATAGCCTGAAACTTTCCGTCGATTCCGCCGCTCGCCTGAATATTCAAAATCAAATTCTGCATTCTGGTTACCAGCTTTGCCGCTTCGGGGAATTGCTGGATCTGCGGAGCAAGCTGTTTCATCGCCAGCCGCGTGTACGCTGGATTCAGCACCGCCCATACCACGCCACTCCCGTTCGCCTCATTGATCAGCGAATACATCTTTTCGTTGCGCAGCAATCCCTCGGCTCCGCCGTACCGCACCTCCAACATTTTTTCCAGCTCGCTGCGGTGTCCGAACGCTGCTGTGTTCGAATCGAGGAACAAGAAGAACAAATCATTCGAACCCGCTCCGCTGCCAAACGCGTACATCGTGAATCCGTGCGACTTGAATGTCGGCAACTTCTGCGCCTTGAAATATGCTTCCGTCGATTCCGGGTTGTAGCTCCCCAGCGCAACTCCCACAATCTCTTCACCAGTGGGCACTGCCGTCGACCCTGCGCCTGAAGTCTTGTCCGTCACTCCCTCGGCAATCAATCCCCATGCCAGTTCTTCCACTTGAGAATTCGGGTCGACTCCCGCCGACGCCAGAAACTTTTCGAATTGGCGGAACCGCTCAGGCAGCATCTGCTCCTGCAATTGCGGAAACCACTTTTGCGAACGCGCCTGCTTCAAGTTGGCATACGCAAATTCGCCAATATTTTTCGGAAACAGCGCAATCGTATCCGGGCCGACGCGTTGAGCGCTCGAAATCTGCGCAGTGCACAATACCGTCAGAACCACCACCACCGCTCCTGCAAGCCACAAGAATATCTTCCTCATCGTTGCTCCTTCTGAACTCGTTCGAAATCGTTCGTTTTACGCCAAAGCCGTCGCGCTCAATTTGTCGCGCAACTCCGTTACGGCGCGTCTTTTCGCCGTCACGTACGCCGTGTCCGCAATTCCATCAAGATTAATCTCGACGTTGGCGATCGCTCCGCGAGCACCAGCTTCGGCCATCAATCTCGCTACCTTTAAGTCTGACTTCATGGATGCCGCTGCGATAGTCTCCAGTTGTCCCAGACGTTCGAATAGCGCAACAGCCCTCTCGGCCACTTTCAACGGCACTTCTGCCGCGCCTTTCGTCGCCGTCTGAATCGTCTCTTCGCGTTTGGCGATCTCGGCCGAATTGCCTTGTGGCAGTTTGAATGCCGTCATCACTGCATCGTAGGACGCCGCATCCCTGTCGATGGCTTCGGTCAGCGCATTAGCTTCCCGCCGCAGCGCGTCCAAATGCTCAGAAAGCTTGTCCACGTGCAAAACTTGCGATTTTTTCTTGCGCGAAAGTCCCGCGACCATCTGGCCCAGTGCCGCGGCCAGTGCTGCGGCAAATGCTGAAACGCTGCCGCCTCCAGGAGTCGCCGTCGGCTCTGCCCCCAGGCCGGAAAGTGCCGCAGCCAATTTGTTCTCAAACACTTGCGAAGGTGAAAAGTTTTCGAGTTGCAGGAAATAATCCGCCGCCATCTCGATCGCTTTTTTCGGCACCAGCCCAACGATCTCGCTCCCCACGGGAACCGCGCCGTAACGCTGCGCCTCCCGCTTCACCATCTCATACACGCGGTGCATTGGCGTTTGCTCGTAATCCGTCAGGTTGATCGACACCTGCGCCAGGTTACGCGCCTTCAATTCCACGCCCATCGACTTCACGTACCGCAATCCGCCGCTTGAAAACCGTATAGCCTTCGCAATCTTGTTAGCGATGCTCACGTCTGGTGTGTTCAGGTTTACGTTGTATGCAACCAGAAATTTTCTCGCGCCCACAACCGTCACTCCCGCAGAGGGATGCATCTTCGGCTCACCCACATCCGGCTGGCGGTCATGATTCTTCTTCAACTCTTCTTTCATTCCCTCGAATTGACCGCGCCGCACGTTTTCCAGGTTCACGCGGTCCGGCCTCGTCGCTGCCGCCTCATAAAAGAAAATCGGAATCCGGTAACGCTTCCAGATCTCTTGCCCCACGTTCCTCGCAAGCGCCACGCAGTCTTCGAGCGTTATGCCGTCCACTGGAATAAACGGCACTACGTCTGTCGCCCCAACGCGCGGGTGAGCCCCCTTGTGCTCATTCATATCGATCAATTCCATCGCTTTGCCAGTGCCGAGAATCGCGGCTTCCGCCACCGCGTCGGGCTCTCCCGCCAGCGTAATCACGCAGCGGTTGTGGTCCGCGTCCATCTCGTGATCCAGCACCCACACTCCGGGCACTTTGCTCATCGTCTGGATCAGCGCATCCACTTTCGATTTATCGCGCCCTTCGCTGAAATTCGGCACGCACTCAATCAGTCGTCTCATGGATCAGTCACACCGCCTCGTGAATTCTTCTCGGGCCTTACAATTGATTTTGTAGGGGCCGGTCTTTAGACCGG
>QHYO01000612.1 GCA_003224135.1 Acidobacteriota bacterium
CCTCCGTTTGGCGAGATCAGGAATGTACGTGAGTAGCACCGTCAATTCCCGCAAGCGGCGTGACAATTCGACTGCGCGAATTGTGGAGCACGCCTGTCTCCGTGGCCATACAGCGGACCTCGTATTTTGGAGGAGAGGAAATGAAGGCTTCATAATGCGCCGAATGCGCGCGGCGCAGAGACGAGCGCGGAGGCCAGTCGCGGCGGTGCATAATCGATGTATCGTGCTACGATATAAAACAGGCACAAGTTAGGGCGAACCTCCACCCGCCAGCAGGTCGCTTGCAATGAATAATTTCATGCTTCGCGTAAAAACTTCCCGACGCGGCGCTGGGCCGGTGCCGGTACTGGAACTCGAGGTGACACTAAAGTCTTTTCCTACAGCGTTCTGCCCGGCCCTTAGTACTTTGGTCAATTTCGTGCCCAGAAAGAGCGTGCCGCACTGAGTTTCGGGCCAAATTTCGGCGAAACACCAAATGCGAATGAACGCGTCACGTGCAAAAGACGAATTGCTTCGCCTCAGAGACGAGCTGGAACAGCAGATCCAGACGAAAACCGAGGCGTTACGTCAGGCGAATCAACACCTGCTGTTGGACCTCGCCGATCGCATGAAGGCCGAAGTCGCGTTGCGCGATAGCGAAAGCCAGCTGAGGGCGATGTTTGAGAACGCCCTGGACTCCATGATCTTACTGGACGATGACCGAAGGATTTTGGACGCAAATGAATCAGCACAGCAGCTATTTGGATATGGCATCCAGGAATTGCTCGCACTCCGGTGGGACGCGTTGATTCCGGCCGGGCATGTGGCAGAAATTGAAGAGCATTGGAAGTCTGTCTTCGAGGAGGGCGCGAAGCGCGGAGAGATCGAGGTGCGCCGCGCCTGCGGTTCTGCCCGGTTGGTTTCCTTTTCCGCACGGGCGAACATTCAACCAGGACGACACCTGATAACCCTACGGGATCTGACCGAGCAACGCGAAGCCGAAGATTCGCTGCGCTTACTTTCGCAACGGTTGATGCGCCTGCAAGACGAGGAGAGGCGTCGTATTGCACGGGAATTGCACGACAGCACCGGTCAAAGCCTGTCGGCACTGGCTATGCATCTGGATGTAGTCATGGCTGAGTCACACTCACTGCCGCCACGAGCGCAGAAATCGGCCGCCGAAGCGGTCGAAATCTGCCGGACTTGTTCGACGGATATTCGAACCATCTCTTATTTGCTGCATCCTCCCCTGCTGGACGAGGTCGGCCTATTGCCGGCGCTGGCATGGTACGTTTCGGGCTTCAGCGAACGCAGCGGCGTGAAGGTAACGAAAAAGATCTGCGAACTGAGCAAGCCGCTGGCGAAGGAGTTGAACACGGCGCTATTCCGAATCATTCAAGAAGCGCTGGTAAATATTCATAAACACGCAGACAGTAAGGAAGCGAAAATTGAGCTGAATAAGTCGGACGGGAAAATCGTCCTTGAAATCAGCGATTCCGGTAACGGAATCGATCCAGCGCGATTGCGGAACGGAAGGAATGGCGCTCGCGGCCTGGGCGTTGGAATCACAGGCATGCGAGAGCGAGTGCGGCAATTGGGCGGGACGCTTGAAATTAAACGTGCAAATCCTGGAACTTTGGTCAGGGCATCATTTCCGATCATGGAGGAATACGACAATGGGAACACTTAGAGTGCTGGTGGCGGATGATCACGAGATCGTGCGAAAGGGGTTGAGGACAATTTTAGAAGAACAACCCGGGTGGGAAGTCGCAGGCGAGGCGTGCGACGGCCGGGAAACGGTGGACAAGGCGCGCACCCTGAAGCCCGACATAACGGTGGTGGACGTTAGCATGCCCGGATTGAACGGACTCGAAGCGACACGGCAAATGCTGCGTCAAAACGCCGAGACGAAAGTGCTGATCCTGACGATGCACGAGTCCGATCCACTGATCCGAGAAGTGCTCGATGCGGGCGCGCGAGGCTACTTGCTGAAATCAGATGCAACGCGCGATCTGGTGAACGCCGTGGAGGCCATACGGCGGAACAAAACATATTTCACTTCACGCGTAGCGCAAATTGTGCTGGACGGGTATCTGGACAAGAAACCACGAGCATCGGCGGAAACCGATCTCCCTGCCACGCGGCTGACCCCCAGGCAGCGGGAAATCGTGCAGCTTCTCGCCGAGGGCAAAAGCAGCAAGGAAGTGGCGGTTGCGCTGGGTCTGAGCGTCAAAACAGCGGAAACGCATCGCGCGAACATCATGAGGAGACTGGACTGCCATTCGGTAAGCGAGCTGGTGCGCTACGCAATCCGCAACAACATCATAGAAGCATAATAGTACTTAACATCAATCCTTAACGACAGGCGGCTGGTAGTACGGTTCTCAATTGACCGAAACTACAGCAAATTGCCTATTGTCGGTTCACGGAACATCTAGTCATCTCACAGTGTCGCTGCTGTGTTCAGGTTGATCCCGGGAGCGGACTGATGGAGAACTTAAGAATTCTGATCGCGGACGACCACTCAGCCGTGCGGATTCTGTTGCGAAATATCCTGGAATCCGTCCCGGACTGGAGCGTGTGCGGCGAGGCCGAAAACGGTAAGTCGGCCGTTGCACTTGCCGGAAGGCTGCATCCTGACGTGATCGTGATGGACGTTGTGATGCCGGAAAGTAACGGGCTCGAAGCTACTCGTGAAGTGCTTCGGTCTGACCGGCAGGCCCGCGTTATCCTGACAACCCTGCACGAAATTCCGTCCTTTGTTGACGAAGCCCGGCGAGTCGGAGCCTGCGGATGTTTTTTCAAAACGGAGTCAGGGCGGCACCTGATTCCCGCAGTGCGTGTGGCCGCGCAGCGCAAGCCATTCTTTACGCCCGATGATTTGGAATATCCCGAAATACACTGATCGACGCGCGTTATTCTGATGGCTCCATCCCTATTTATCGTACAACTTGATTCCGATGTACCTCGGGAGTTCGCCGTATTCCTCGCGATTTCGCGTCGTGGTCAGCTCAGCTAGTCAACGGAGCGCGCATGAGCGTGATTGGCCGCGCGAACTACAAACCGGAGGTTGAGATGAACTGGGAACAGATTGAAGGAAAATGAAAACAGTATTCCGGGAAAGTACAAGAGAAGTGGGGAAAGCTGACAGACAGCGATCTCCAGGTAATCGAGGGCAGGCGTGAGCCGAAAGAAGAGGCCCAGCATCAAGTGGACGAATTCTTCAGAACGCTGCCGGAAGACACCAGCGACCGGCAGGCGCGGCGCGCTGGAAGATCGTAATTCTGACCGGTGAGCAGCGGCCGGGCGCGCTGATCTCATGTGGCGGGTTGGCTGCGGGAGACTCTGCGGACTCCTTGGGAAGATCCGCATAGAAAATAAGATCAGGAGGTCAAAACCTTGCTGTGGACGATATTTGTGGTACTTCTCGTGTTATGGCTGCTCGGAATGGTCTCGTCGTATACGCTGGGTGGCTACATTCATCTACTTCTCATTTTGGCGATTGCCGTGGTTCTGATCCGCGTCATCCAAGGGCGACGACCAGTGGTTTGAGCCCAAGTAGAGCGGAGATAGTTTAACCGGAAGGGGCGGCCGAAGAAGCTAGTAGGCCGTCCTTATTACATTTCGACGGGTTGAGAGCCTCACGCGACAGGCGAACACGCATTGAGCAGCATGACGATGTTTGTCTTGGCTACGGCATCTGCACAGGATGGTCGTAGCCCGTCATTTCGAGATAACCGCGTCCGCGAATTGAAGCGGCGTTTCTCGTTCCATGCAACTCAATCGCGCCCTCCCAGTAACTTGGAAAAAGTTTCGAATGGCTCGTGAGTTCCTGTGATGGAAGCTCCGTCGATGCTTTTAGCGCGATGCCAAGAGACGGCACGCGAACATCCCAGGCAATCGGGTAGGTTGCATGAGTTGCCGGACTGCTCCAGGTTTCTCCCGCGGGCGTTAGTTGAAAATCCGCTGCGCGCAAATAATGCGAGCGGCCTTGCGTGTCCACGAAAGTGCCCGCTGAAAACGGGTCGATCGTGCCGTCGGTTCTCCGGATGTGAAACAACATCAATTCCGTATTGTCGTCGAGCTGCAGGCTCAGCCAGTCCCACCCGGTTTGATCGGATTCGAGCTGCTGGGTGAAGAACTCATGGTCCATCCAGGCCAATCCGGTGACTTCATATTTTTTGGAAGCAACCTCAAGCGAGCCTGAAGCGCGCAGACGGGTCTGCGAAAAATAGTGAGAAGCACGTCCCGTTCCTGAAGACTTCTGACTAACGCCGTTTTCACCGTGGATGATCGGCGGCTTTTGCGATTGAAGCGACAAATCCACGGAAAATCCGTCGGCAAGCGCCGCAAGCTGTTGCTCGCCGCTCGTGCCCACGACACTCCAATTGCCATTCCACACTTTTTGTTGAGATTGATCCGCTCCCGCGATTCCCGGACCGGAGCGATTGCTTCGTTCGGTGTAAAAAAAAGCTTTGCGGTCGAGATCGCTCACAGCGAAGTGCGCGAAGTACAGATCGCGAACGTCCCACGTGGAAGTTTTCGAAGGATCACGAGTTATGCCGGAGCGAAAAAAGGTCAGCTCGAATCCGAACTTGCGGCCATCCGCGGTCTCCAGATTCCCCGTGTAATACCACCATTCGGTT
>QHYO01000614.1 GCA_003224135.1 Acidobacteriota bacterium
GGTCGCAAATCCAAAACTCGCCAGTGCCAGCAGCGCTGTAAATATCAAAACTTTCTTCATGTTCTTGCTCCTCCGGTAACACGCGCGAATAGGGGACGACACATCTGCGGTAGATAGTGCAATCACTCTGCCAAAGTCTCTACTAGGGTACCTGTACTTATCCCTTGCATGTGATTGCAAATAAAGTAGCTTATTTTCGGGACAGGTAGACCTACCTGTCCATAAGGACAGGTTGCGCAAAAAAGTACCATATTTCCGCTCTCTTTTGGGTTTCCTGAGCACAATCGGATAAAATCCCGTTTTGACAACATGCCCTGGCCAGCCGATTGGTGCGTACGCTTGCGCACAAAAGCGTGCCGGTTCTGGCGGCCTTCCTTGATGTTTTTCGCTTCACCCGTTACACTCGATTCGTTCAGAAAATTTCATCGCAAGCACCGGCCCAGGGAGTGGAATGCTGATCAATCGCGACTTTGTGGGGTACATGGCTACGGAAGTAGTCAAGAAGTTGGGTGATGGAGAACTGGTCGAAGTGAAGAACTTGGCGGCGGTGACCCAGCGGATTCGCCAGGCCATGATGGACGAAATCACAGTGGAAGACAGGATTAGCGAAGAGGCACGGCAAATCCTGACGCAGCACCAGGACCAGATGCGCAGCACGGGCGTTTCGTATCAGGAGATGTTCAAGAAGGTGAAGTCACAGCTTGCGCGCGACCGCAAGCTTGTGTTGCGGTAAACATCTTGGGCAAAGTCGGAAAGGTCATGGAATTCACGGGATGAGGATCAGCAGGGAAAAGATTGTGCGCCTGTCGCATAAGGTCATGGACGTGCTGGTCGCCAGCGACGAGGTGGAATTCATCGAGGATCGCGACACCATACGCCAACAGATCGTGACGCTGCTGACAGCGTCATTGCGCGAAGAGGAGAAGGCGGACGCGGAAGTCCGCAAGAAGATTACGTCGCAGAAGAAAGAGATTTTGGAAGGCAGCGAAGAGTGGGACGTGTTGTACCGCAAATACTACACGGAAGAGATGCGGCGAATGGGAGTTCAGACTGCGCCGGAAGAGCATCGGCGGCCACAGGGAAATTACTGAACGAAACGCGAAAATCGAAATTCGAAAGGTGAAATAAAAAGGGCGGCAAGTGTGGCCGCCGTTTTTTATTTCTCAATTTGTCCAACAAATCGCCAGTCTGAAGCCCGGCAGTTCCAATCGAGAGGTCAGGGGTTGTCAGTGCGGCGTTTTAGAGTTGGGCGGTCGTCGTCGGAGCTTGGGTCGGTCTGCGTCTGCGTCTTGTTCTTATCGGTTTGTTCGGTGCGGGTGCGCAGCGTCGGTTTGCCCGGCCCATTGTCGACGGCTTTACGCGCGAACATCACGTTGCGGAGACGGCCCTTCACGGAATCGAATTCCGACGAGGTGACTATGTATTCCGGACGCGCTGGCAGAATTCGTGCGATTTCTTTTTGTGTATTTTCAATGCGCTCCGGCGTCGGAGGATGCGTAGAGAACGCCTTTCCGATGGTTCCCGGACGGCGCTTTTCGTCAGCCTGAATGCGCTCAAAGAACGTCACGTAAGAGTTCGGGTCGTAGCCGGCCTTGTACATATATTGCAGGCCGAGGAAATCGGCCTCGCGTTCGATGTCGCGGGAAAACTTAAGGAAAGTCATGGGGATAAGAAAATTCGCTCCCTGGTAGGCAGCGTATCCGGCCCAGCCATAAGGAATGAAAATCATCGCGGGGATCGAAGCGAGCTGAACGATGTCGCCCTTGGTAGCTTGTTTGGTGCCGTGACGGGCGGCAACGTGCGCAATTTCGTGGGCCATGACGCCGGCCAGCTCGGATTCTTCCTGCGCGCGCAGGATCAAGCCGCTGTTGACGTAGAAAAAGCCTCCGGGAAGCGCGAATGCGTTGACTTCATCGGAGTCGATCACTTTGATGGTGAAGGGAACTTTTGCATCGGAGTTGCGGACCAGGTTTTGCCCCACGCGGTTCACGTATTCAGTGATGATAGGGTCATCGATCAGTTTGGAAGAGCGTTCGACTTCCTGCGCGAGTCCTTTGCCGAGGGCAATTTCCTTTTCGAGTGAATAGAAGTTAACGCCTTTTCCGACGCCGCGGTTTCCAATGGCCTCGACGTCCTCCTTGGAATTCTTGGGGCTAACCTTGTCGGGCGAAGTGATGGGGGCGTCCTGGCCGGGCTGACCTTTTTTATCTTGGGCTTTCGGGGGAGCCGGCTGCGGCGGTGCGGGCTGGGCGCTCGGGTCCTGCGTAGTTGTTTGCGGGGCCGGTGGAGTGGCTTGGCCCGCGGGATCTTGAGTTTGGGCAAGTGCGACGCCAGAGAAGAGTAGCGCGGCGAAAATTGCACTTAGCGCGGCGCCTAAGAGCTTTGGAGAAGTGGGTTGCATGAATTGGCCTCCCCGGGCTTCAGGGTTCGCATTTGCAAATCCTGACTTGAGAGATGTCCTAAGTATACACCTACAGTCGGTAATGGCTCGGAATCTCTCTGCCATAGGATGTAGGGTTTGAGGAGAAGGTTTCTCGAAGGCGTAGCGGGTTTCAAGTATTCGGTCATAAATGACATGCCCGTGACAAGTGGCCTGCGATCGGCGCGACTAAGCGACTAGTTAACCAGCAAGCAAAACAATTCCGCCTCGCGAGGCGGCAGTTCCGATGAGTCGCGAAGCGGGAGGAAAGGGTCTACTGGTCTACCCTGTGTTTTTCGCAAAGAAGGCGGAAGTTATTGAAAAGAACAGAGATGGTGTTTCGCGCTTTGTACTTTGTACAAAGACTACAAAAGAGTGCGCAGATGATTTCAAACAAAGAAATGAAGTTTGCACCTTTTGCGTGATAAACAGCGAAGTGTTCGGCGTGCTGTGCGGAAAGGCAGTGGGTACGGAAGCTTTGGGACGATGAAGGGGGAAGTGAACGCGCGGGCTCGGACGCGAGCTAAATGTTCCATTTTGTGCACCTTTTTATCGGTCTACGTCGGAGGAAAGCCTGGCGTCACGGACTGAATTGTGAAAAGCCGCCCCAGGTGTAGTCCAAGATTGTAGTCAAGGGTGGGTGGCACGAAAATCGAAGATCGAAGTACAAACAAGGGCGCGATAGATCGTGCCCCTACCGGAGTGGGGCGGCGCTAGAGAGAATTTTTGCGGGCGATGTTGCCCAGGAAGGTGGCGCTGGGCTTGATCGTACGGCGTTGCGTGGTCAAATCTACGGCGACGATACCGAATTTTGGTTCGAATCCGGACATCCATTCGAAATTGTCGAGCAGCGACCAATTGACGTAGCCGCGGACGTCGACGCCATCGTCAATGGCGCGTTTAAGGCCAGCGAGCGCGCGTTGAAAATATTCAATGCGGCGAGTGTCGTCCGTGGCAGCGACTCCGTTTTCGGTGACGATAATGGGCACACCGGTTTCCTTGCTGGCATAGCGGACTACGTGCTCGACACACTCCGGGTAGTATTCCCAGCCAACTTGGGTGAGTTCCGCGCCCTTGGGCGGAGGTAAATCCTTTTTTCCTACCATTGCGCGCGAATAAGTTTGCACACCGAGATAGTCGCACTGTTTTGCGACTTCGAGCCATGGACCGTAGACTTCAGCGCGCTTTTCGGCGAGATGATTGTCAGCGGGCGCGGGCTGATCGTCGGCCATGGCGAGGTTGAAGCCGACGGGCATGTTGCCACGCACGGATTTCATGGCGGCTTTACCTTTTTGATGAGCGGCGAGCAGGCCATCACGAATTTTTTGGCCGTCGCCTAGAAAGAAGCAGGCAAATTCGGGTGTGTTGAGTTGCTTGCGCGCAGTGACCAGGCCGGCTTGTAGAGTTTCGATGAGGCTTTTACCCTGCATGCCGGGCAATTCAATCCAATTTAACAATTGCGGAATGTCCGGTTCGTTGAAAGTTGAAGCGTAGTCCACGAGGTCGCCGAAGCGTTTCGTAGCTTTTTCGCAGAAGCGAGCGTAACGATCGGCGGCTGTGGGATGCTGCCATCCACCTTTGTAAGCAAACCAGCGCGGAATGCTGAAGTGGGAATAAGTCAGAAGCGTGGTGAGATTGTGTGCGCGACAGGCAGCGAGCATGCGGCGGTAGTGTTCCAACTCCGCGTTCGAAAAGAAACCTTCTTCCGGTTCGATGCGAGACCATTCGAGAGAAAAGCGGTAGGTGTTGAAGCCGAGATCGGCGAGCATGCTGATGTCCTGCGGATAAAGATGGTAGTGATCGCAGGCGTCGCCGGATGGTTCTTTGAAGATGCTTTCGGGAAGGTGTTCGAGCGTCCAGAGATCGCTGCTGGAGTTGTTGCCTTCGACCTGATGGCCTGCCGTTGCGCAACCCCAAAGAAATTTGTCAGGGAAAGATTTGGCTTTGTCGGCGGGCGCGAAGATGGAGGACATGCTCGGGATACCGGAGTTGGTGGCATGAGCGAGGGATTTGCCGCCGATCATTCCCACGAGGGCAGCGGCCGAGGCGCCTTGCAAAAGAGTGCGCCGTGTTATTGATTTGGCTGTCGAGTCGTCAGGCTGTTGTTCAGCTATTTTCATAGGAACATCCGGAAAGATTTTTTCCATTCCGATCTCCTAGTCGGAGATTTGTGATTGTGCCCGTACGCTACGCCCCAGGTCCAAGGGAGTCAAGCGCGAGTGACGACGATGCCCATCTTTTCGTAGACCTCAGTGGCTTCTTTGGGGACGCTGCGTTCGACGATGATGCCGCTGGCTTCGGTGACTGGCGCGATGACGTAGGGAGAAGCGGCGTTTAATTTTTCGGCGGAAACGAGAACGATGGTATCCGCGGCAGCTGCACTCAGCGCGCGCTTAGTGTGGGCTTCTTCGAGGTCGCCGGTGCTGAGGCCGGCTTCGGGATGAATCCCGGTGACGCCCATAAAAAAAGTGTCGGCGCGAATTTGCGCGATTTGTGCGATTGCTTCAATTGCCGCCGCGCCGACGGCTACCACGGAGTGTTTGAAAAGGCGGCCGCCGATCAGAATGACTTCGACGCTCGGATGCTCCACGAGTTCCATCGCGATGGTTGGGCTGTGCGTTACGACGGTCGCGCGCAAATCGTGGCGGAGATGACGCGCCAATTCTCGCGTAGTGGTGCCGCCGTCCAGGATCACCACCTGATCGTGCTGAACCATGGCGGCGGCCGCCCTGCCGATTGCCATTTTGGCGCTGGAGGCCAGCTGCTCGCGTCCCGCGAAATTGACGACAGCGGGTGATGCGGGCAGAGCGCCACCGTGCACACGCTGGAGGAGTCCCTCTTGGGCGAGTTCGCGGAGATCGCGGCGAATGGTGTCTTCAGAGAGGCCAAGTTGGTGGCTGACGTCCTTGGCGACGATCTGGCCGTCTTTTTTAAGCTTTTTGAGGATGAGTTGTTTGCGCTGTCTGGTTAGCAACGGTATTTCCTCCTGGACTTCTGGAGACGAGAGAATGAAAGGATCATATCACGAAAGTCATTGACAGTGCACGAAACTGCACGATAGTCTTTGCGTGGAGGTCGCACCGATGTCATTGATGAAGAAGCCTTTACTTATCCTTATTGCAGGCCCATATCGTTCGGGGACAAATGACGTACCCGAGCAGATGGCCGCGAATCTGCACGCTTTGGAGCGATACGCGTTGCCGCTTTATCGAGCCGGCCACTTGCCAATGATTGGGGAATGGGTGGCGTTGCCCATCATACGAGCGGCGGGGTCGGGTTGCGTGGGCGACCCCGTCTACCAAGCATATCTATACCCGGTGGCGAGCCGTCTGCTCGAACGATGCGATGCGGTGCTGCGGATTCCGGGCGAATCCAAAGGCGCGGATCAGGATGTGGCGATTGCGCGAGAGCGAGGCCTTCCGGTGTTTTTCAAATTGGAAGAGGTGCCAGCGATAGACACATGAGTGATGAACGAGCGATTTTTAATGGCCAGCAGGAAGATCCCAGAGACTTTGAAGCTCGGCTGTTGCGGTGTCGCGGCTTACTTCACTTCGTAGCTTGCCGGGTGCTGAGAAGTTGCGAAGGGGCTGATGAGGCGGTGGAAAGATGCTTCCTCACAGCTTGCGGAGATCCGCAAGAATTCGAGTACGAAGGCGCGTTCAGGAGCTGGCTGGTCAGAATTCTGATTGACGAGCCTTTGCGGATTCTTGTCGAGAGAAAGCGCGATCTGACAACTTTGCGTGAACAGGCCCTCTCGGAATAACGAATTGGCTTCTCCAGTGCGACGCCATTGTGTAGGAGGTTATAAAGTTAGATTGACTTAGTGGGTGGCGGACGTTTGAGCAAGGACGATGGCGGTGGCTGAGGATGACGAGGCGTAGTAGGAGACGAAGCGGTGGGTTTCGGTTGAGTTGTACGGGCTGAGATTGTGCGCCCAGCGAAAGCCGATGGGTTGATACCAGAGTTCAACGTTGACGCGAAATGGTCCTTGCGCGTTGGTGATTTCAACGGAATAGCGAACCAGGTGTCCTGCATCGGTGAAATTAGTATCGTCATTCGCCTCGCCTGTGACGGCGATATCTTTTTCCGCGGTCTGTTTTTGGAAGCCGGAAGGCAGGAGGCGATTGTCCTTGAGGTAGCCGACGGCTTGAGAGAGACCAGTGGTTACCTGCCCGGCCTGGTCCTTAAGAATCGGCTCGTAGATTTGCACTTCATCGGCGCTGGTAATTTTTGTGTAGTGCGGCTCAAAGCGCGAAGGATCGACATCATTGGCGTTGCCTTGAATGGAGCCGTCAGGGTTCAGCGCTCCCGACTCGAATACCTTGTTTCCATCGCGATCGTGAACCAGCAGATGCAGCCACGCGCGACGGGAAGGGTATGCCGTGGGGAGTTTGTGGCCGGTTAAATTTTCGACGAGCACGTCGACGTTCAAGTGCGAAGGGTCGGCGGCAATGTTGCGAATGGTGACTCTGGCGGATTGCGAACGCAAAAAATCCGTGGTGCGGTCGGCTTCTGCGGTCAGTTCCGTGGGCAGCGCGTCGACTGCAAGCTCATCGCGATGAAGATTCAGAAGGTTGAGCATGAAAAAATTTGCCCCGACAAAAGTGTGTTGACGCACGCCTTGTCGTAGGACTCCCAGGACCGCTGCGATGGGCGCCTCTTCCTGAACTTCTGGCATATGGCAGAACTGGCATGCATTTTTCTTTGCATAATCGCTGTGCAGCCATTCGAGGAAGGGAACCTGTTCGGGGAAGAGTCCCAGTTCCTTGCCGCCGGGCGCTAGAGCTTTCGTGTACAACGTGTGACACGTGGCGCAGACGGCGGAATCCCGAATGTGCGCGTCCTCGGTCGGACGAAAGCCGCCTGTGGAACTCTGCATGATGCGCGCCTGACCGTTTTCAATTGCGAATGGGCCATATTCGGGATGATTGTCTTTTGACCGCGGAGAATCAACCACAAATTGACCGTTAAAACTTTCCCGCGAGCCGAGTTTTTCGTTTGTTATTTGGTGGCACACGGAGCAAGAAACGCCGTCCTTGGCTTCGGCGTTTTTCTTGCTGTCATCTGTCAAGGGAAGGTGCGCGAAGACTTCAGCCAGGCGCCCTTTTTCTTTTGCCTCCAGGTGGGCGATGGGCATGTGGCAAGTAGAGCATTCGTCCTCGATCATGGCGCGCGATTCGGGATGATCGATGGTCTCTCGGCGAACGCTTGCTTGCCAGTAAGGATCGCGCGAAGAGTTGGCCATGATGCTGGAACGCCAATTAAAGCCAATGGAAACGTCTTTACCTGAGGCAGTCGAAAGTCCGTTGTGACATGCCAGGCACCGGTCTGAAGTGTGGAACTTCGGTTGAGACTTCGCTGCGCTCTGTTTGTCATCGGGATTGTTGTTGGCTCTGAGCAGAGTTGGAACTGCTGCCGTGAGCAGCGCGAGCGCGGCAAGCGACAAGAATATCCGTGTTGGGGAGCGGAGTGCGATAGAGGGCATTACCAACCCTCGTTTAGGCGGCCGTCTTGCCAATCCCAGAGCAAATAGAAAGTTGTTTGCACAGGCCGTCCCGAAGTGTTGTTCACTGGAATGCGGATCCCGAAATCAAAGCGGATGTGCTGCCGTTTGCTGATCGTGACCTGCATTTGCGGCAGCACGTCCCAATTTGTCTTCGCGCTATCGATGAGATCGCGGGCGGCCAGGAACTCAACCATAGGCGACCACAGGCGGCCGAGACCGTGGCCTACCGCGAAACTCTGGCCAATGGCGGTATTGAAAAATAGGGATTGCGGTGCGCTGTCCGTGTGGCGCGGAAGATCGGCGCCGAGTTGTGTCTGAATAAATGTATTCATCCGAAAGAGCTGATCAAACGCGGCGAAGGTTTCGAATGTTGTGGTGCCGGAGCCGAAGCCGTGTGATTTGTTGCCGCTGGGGACAATGACGCTGCCCTGCAGGCTAAGAATGGAGCCTGATAGCAAGTTTGAGAACATTACGCGTTTTATACCCAGGGTGGCGTCGCCGATTCCGCCGTACCAGGTGTGATTTTGATCCTCCAGGTGGATCGGAACGTCGACTTCAATTTGATTCTTCACGCCGAATCGCTGTTCGTGAATCACATGACTGACCATTCCGGGAGTGCCTTGCGCATTGAATGCCGACGAGATGACGACTTCATCTTCGGGATAGGCTTTTTCTGTGACAAGAGCCCGGGGAAGATTCAGTTCGCCGCGCGGCCAGCCAGATTGACGGCAGAATCGGCGCATGTAGCGAATCACGCGATCGATTTGAGCGGAGGTGAGGGCTTCCGCAAAAGACGGCATGATTTGCGAAAAACCGCGATACGAGCCGCCATTGGTGATGACTGCCTTCCATGCCGTATTTGGTTCCGGGGTAGTCTGATCGCATTGCGTAAAATCGGGAAACGTGCGCGGTGGGTCGAAGGCGCTGATGGTTTTGGGAGTGCCTTTGCCATCGGGCCCGTGGCAAGCCATGCAGGCAGCCTTGTAGATTTGCTCTCCGGAGTCCAAGCGCAAGGTGGAAGAGCTCCGGACTTGCCCGAAGAAAACGTCAGCGGTGAAAGCGATCAGTAACGCAGTGAGTGTGGCTATGACCGCGCGCTGGCTTTTCTTGAGCAGGATTTCGTGTGGCACTGCTGCTGGCATTCGGTCCACGTGGCTGATGGAGTGCGAGCTTGCTGCCCTGAAGCGAACGCGGCGGCAACAAACTACGCTACGACAAAAACAAAACACAAGACAAGATTAAAATCGGGGAGTGGCTGTCAGCGAAAAGGAAAAACGCAGAGTTCCATGATCAAAACTCAATGAAGCGGCCGCTTAAACCGTCGCGGAGCTAGAGCGCGATGAATCTGGCGGAATCGGCAGGATTGAAATACATTTACGGAGCCATATCTTGCAGAACTGGCCCGCGAAGTTCGAGCTATGCGCTAGCCGGCCTGGGGCTTTGGATTTGTAAGACGATCGGGAAACAAGGAGGGGCGAATGGCGGCAGATGCAGCGGCGAAAAGTTCAGTGCGGTGCACGATTGCGCCATGGCTGTCGGTGCGCGGAAGCGCGAAGGCCGTGGAGTTTTACAAGGCAGCGTTTGGAGCTACGGAGGCTTTTCGATTGGAAGGTCCGAGCGGAAGCGTGGTGGCTAGGCTTTCTGTGGATGGAGCGGAGTTTTGGGTCGGCGATGAATCTCCAGAGCATAAGAACTTCAGCCCCGAGACGATTGGGGGCGGTTCTGTCCGAATGGTCTTCACGGTGGCTGACCCGGATGCAATGTTTGCGCGAGCGGTGAAGGCCGGGGCGACGGCTGTGGTTCCAGTGGCGGAACAACACGGTTGGAGGGTGGGACGAGTGGTTGATCCGTACGGGCACCACTGGGAGATTGCGCGGGAGCTAGAAGGATAGGCGTCGACCGCCGGAAACGGCCCCAAAGAGCTACTTATTTTCGTTGATGCGCGTCACAACCGGCGGAGTGGTGGTTTGATAGCTGGTGCGCGGCGGCGGGGCGAGCTTCGGCGTTTGCTTCTTGGGTTTTTTCTTTTCGCGGCGGTGAGAGTCTTTGTTTCCCATGCCTGGAAGAGTGCCACAACAAGCGAGGGATGGCGAGAGGGAAT
>QHYO01000615.1:0-5341 GCA_003224135.1 Acidobacteriota bacterium
CGGGGACTATGGCCTCGCGATCATGTACCACCCGGATGCGCAGGACGACTGAGGCCAGCGGGAAGTGTTATGATTTCGTTACAGAATCCGAATTTGAAGCAATGGTGTCGCGCGGAGAATTTCTGGAATTCGCGCGAGTCTTCGGCAGACATTCCTACGGTACGCCGAAAAAATGGCTCGAGGAGTCACGCGCCAAAGGACTGGACCTGATTCTCGAAATTGACGTACAGGGAGCGGCGCAGGTAAAAGAGAAGCTGCCGGAATCGGTGGCTATCTTTATTCTGCCGCCTTCGCGTGAAGAGCTGGAACGCCGGCTGAGAAGCCGCGCACAGGATTCCGACGAAGAAATCGCGCGGCGGTTGGCGAGGGCGCGCGCGGAGATCGAAGCATTCGGCAAGTATTATGATTTTTGCGTTATGAATGAAGACGTGGAACAAGCGGGACGCGAAGTAGAAGCGATCTTGACTGCGGTGCGCTGCAGCAGTGCAAGGCGGCGCGGCCGGGTGGAAGCACTTCTGGCATCATTTGGAGGGAAAGACTGAAATGACCGTGCAGACGAAAGCTCCGGAGAGCCAGTTCGCGTACGTGGTGCTTGCGGCGCGGCGTGCACGCCAGATTATGGCGGGGGCGCCGCCGATGTTGGAAAATCCGCGAACATTGAAGCCGACGCGAGTGGCGTGCGAAGAAGTCAACAGCGGCTTGATTGAATACGAATTCAGTCCCGGCAAATCCGTGGATGAAGACAAGGATGGCGTCAAGCGGCGCAAGTAAGGCACTGCGAGGACTCGATGCGCATCACTCTCGGCGTCACCGGCGGAGTGGCGGCCTACAAAGCGGCCGAACTGGTGCGCCGTTTGCAACAGGAAGGTTTCTCGGTCGAGGTCGTCATGACGCGCGCGGCATGCGAGTTCATCAAGCCTCTTACCTTTGCCGCGCTCACCGGGAAAAAAGTAATCACTGGCCTGTTCGCCGAATCGGGTGGCGAGGCGAATCTTGAAAGTGCGATCGAACATATTGCCGTCGCGCAGCGCACCGATTTGCTGCTGGTTGCTCCGGCGACGGCGGACACTCTTGCAAAATTCAGCCGCGGGATCAGCGACGATTTCTTGAGCACGCTTTACCTCGCGACCACGGCGCCTGTCGTTGTGGCACCTGCAATGAACGTGAATATGTGGAATCATCCAGCTACGCAGGAAAATATCGAACGGCTGCGTGGGCGCGGCGTCCACGTGGTCAGCCCGGATGAGGGTTACCTGGCATGTGGAATGACGGGAGCGGGAAGGCTCGCAGGACAGGACGCCATTATTTCTGCGGTGCGCGAAGTCTTCCAGATGAGGCAAGACCTCGAAGGGCAGACGGTGCTGCTCACCGCGGGCCCGACGCAGGAAGATCTTGATCCCGTGCGCTTCCTGACGAACCGTTCATCGGGGAAAATGGGATACGCAGTTGCCGAAGCCGCTGCGCGGCGCGGAGCAAAAGTGATTTTGATCAGCGGGCCGACGGCGCTTGAAAGTCCGGCCGGAGTTACGCGAATCGACGTTCGCACGGCGGAGGAAATGTTGAACGCTGTGCAGAAGCATGTCGCCGAGGCGACGACAGCGATTTTCGCTGCTGCAGTCGCGGACTACCGTCCGGCCGAAGCCGCTGCTCACAAGATCAAGAAAACTGGCGGCGAATTCGCGCTGCGGCTTGAGGCAAATCCCGACATTCTGGCCACGATTGCGCGCAAAAAAGGAGAGCGCCTGATTGTGGGATTTGCGGCGGAAACGGACAAAGTCGCCGAAAATGCCCGGAAAAAATTGAAAGAGAAAGACGCCGACCTCATCGTTGCGAACGATGTGACGGCTGCGGGCGCGGGATTCGATGTGGACACGAACGTAGTCACTCTGTTTGCGCGTGACGGCCGCGATCTGGCGCTTCCCAAGCTTACCAAGCGTGAAGTCGCTGACCGTATCCTCGATGAAGTTGTACGGCTCTCGGCCAGCGTGAAACACCAGTCCGCGGATTGACACTCCTATGCCCGATCGCCCAGATGCTGCACTCCAGGAAAAACTCAATGAGCGGCTGAGATTTTACGAGGACCTGGGACTCGGCCCGTTCTACCGTGATCGCGGGGTCGCGATCCGGCGAATCGCAACTTCTGCTGCAGTTGCTCCTGAAACGCTATCTGTGGCCATCGAGGAATCGACTTTGCGAAAAGCCGTGCCAAAACTCACGCCTGCCGTGAAAACCCTTGTGCCGGAGCCAGCGGCAAGACTTCCCACTCTGCCCACGGCGACAGGACTGTCACTCTTCGAAGCGAGTGACAAAATCCTCGGTGACACGCTGCTGAAGACTCGCGAAGATTTGGGCGAGTGCACACGCTGCAAGCTGCACAAGACGCGCAACAAAATTGTATTTGGCGATGGCAGTCCAAAAGCCGATTTGGTGTTCATCGGCGAAGGCCCCGGCGCGGACGAAGATGCACAAGGATTGCCATTCGTCGGCCGCGCGGGGAAACTTTTGACTCAGATGATTGAAGCGATGGGGCTACGTCGAGGCGACGTCTATATCTGCAACGTCGTGAAATGCCGTCCGCCGGAAAACCGTCAGCCGGAAAAGGACGAAGTCACGGCGTGTTCACCATTTCTATTTCGGCAGCTGGATGTGCTGAAGCCCAAAGTTATCGTCTGCCTCGGCAGCACCGCTGCACAAACATTGCTCCAAACAAACCGCGGTATCTCCCATTTTCGCGGCGAATGGCTGGACTTTCGCGGATACAAAATGCTGGCCACCTACCATCCCGCGTATTTGCTGCGCAATCCGGGGGCGAAGGGCGAAGTCTGGAAAGATCTTCAGAAAGTCATGGCCGAGCTCGGCCTCGAAGTCAAAAAAAACAAGGCGAAATAAGCGCGCATGGGCATTCTGCTCGGCGTTGCCACAGCGCTTGCGTGGGGAAGCGCGGATTTTCTGGCGCGTTTCGCGACGCGTGCGGTTGGAAATCTGCGTGCCGTGCTGGGAATGCAGGCCTGGGGCGCCACGTTCGTCACGGTGCTTCTTCTAGTTACGCGCGATTGGGGGCACCTGTTTGACCGCTCAGGCTGGCAGCCGTGGGCATGGGGAATTCTCGCGGGAGCCATCAACACGTTTGCGATGCTGGCGCTCTATCGTTCATTCGAAATTGGCAAGCTCTCGCTTGTTGGCCCGGTGTCCGCAAGCTATCCCATTCTCGCAGTCGGCCTTTCCGCTCTTTCGGGCGAACGGTTGTCGATTTGCCGCGCGCTCGGAATCGCTGCCGCCCTGCTGGGCGTCTTTCTCGTTGCGACAGGCGATAATTCCGGCAGCAAGCGATATGAGACGGAGAAACCTGGGGGAATTGCCGGACTCGGCTGGGCAATCGCGGCGGCGTTCGGTTTCGGAATTCTCTTTTGGCTTCTGGGGATTCGCATCATTCCACGGACAGGCGCTCTGCCTACGGTGTGGCTGATTCGTGTAACCGGCACTGTAATCACTTTTTGCCTGGTGATCGCGAAGAATATCCCGTTGCGAATAAAAAACAAACGGACTGGCGCGCAGGTCTACGGAATGGGCTTCCTGGACACGGCGGCATTTGTGTTGAGCAATCTCGGCATGCGACTAGAACAGGTAGCCGTGATCAGCGTTCTCGGCTCGCTCTACGGCGCGGTGACAGTGGCCTTCGCGGCGATTTTCTTGAAGGAACGCATTGCGCTCCTGCAATGGACTGGCATCGTGGCAATTTTTCTTGGCGTCGCACTGATGAGCGCATGAGTTCCGGCGCCTGCAGGGCGGTCATTTTCCGGCCACCTGATACACTACGAAAGTCAATGCACGAAAAACTTTGTAACGTAGCGGTCGCCGTGCCGCTGCGCACCACGTTTACTTACCGGGTCCCGGAACGGCTGGCCGCGGAAATTGCCCCGGGTTCACGCGTGCTCGTACCGTTTCGCAAAAAATCTCTCGTCGGCGTCGTAACAGATTGGGTTGAAGAAGCTCGGCCGGGCACAAAACTTCGCGAGGTGCAGAAATGCCTCGACCTTTTGCCTGCGCTGACGCCAAAACTTTTAGAGCTAGGCAAATGGATTGCTTCGTATTACGTCGCTCCGATCGGCGAAGTCTATCGCGCGATGCTTCCGCCCGTGACCGAATTGCACACCCGGCAGATAGTTGTGCTGACGGATATAGCTCGCTACGAGCCGGCGAACTTTTTTGGCGAAAGCGCAACGAAGCCCAATTTCCTGAATAAATTGCAAGCCGCGAAAAATGGGTTGTCTTTGCAAACTGTTATAAGGTCGGGAATGCCGCTGGCTGATTTGCTCAAGTTGCAGCGGCGGGGCCTTCTTGAAATCCGTCAGCAGATTCACAGTCGCAAGCGCAGGACGCAGCGAATCATCGCGTGGAAGAGCAAAGACGCCGCCGCAGCTCTGCCGTCCAAAGAAGAGCTGCTACGAAACTTATTGGCAGTGGAACGCGGGCCCCTTCCGCTTTCGCAGCTGCTGAGACTTGCTGCCGTCTCTCGCGCTTTCGTCGAAAGACTACTCCGCGAAGACAAGCTCGAGAGTTGGGAAGAAGCGCTCGACCCGGCGGAGGATCCCTTCGACACGGGCTACACGCCGCCCGCTCACACCTTGAACGCCGAGCAAGAACAAGCTTTCGGAGCGATTCGCGCGCGATTTGAGCTTGGCGAATTCGGCGTGCAGCTCTTGCACGGAGTCACCGGCAGCGGAAAAACAGAAGTTTATTTGCGCGCCGTGCAGGACACGCTGGCCAGCGGAAAAACCGCGATTATACTGGTGCCGGAAATTGCGTTGACGTTGTGGATAGGTCGGCAATGCCGCGCCTGGTTTGGTGCGCGCTTCGAAGGCGTGGCCGTCCTGCACTCCGCGCTCAGCGACGTCGAGCGCGCTCGGGAATGGTGGCGCGTTCGAAACGGGGAAGCCCGCGTGATCGTCGGGACTCGCTCCGCGATTTTTGCCCCTGTCGATAAACTCGGCCTGGTCATCGTGGATGAGGAGCAGGAGTCGAGCTACAAGCAGGAGGAGACGCCGCGCTACCACGGGCGAGACGTCGCGATTGTGCGCGCCAAGCTCGAAAATGCGGTGGCGCTGCTCGGTTCCGCGACGCCGTCACTCGAAACCTTTCACCACGCCCGTAGCGGCAAAGATGAATTGCTCACTCTTGCGCAGCGCGTGGCGGAGCGTTCCTTGCCTTCTGTCGAAATTCTCGACCTGCGCGAGGAATTCAGGCAAACGCACCAGACATCTCCAATCTCATCGCGCCTGTGCGAAGAAATCCGGCAATGCCTGAGTTTCAAAATGCAAGCGCTAATCCTGATCAACCGGCG
>QHYO01000615.1:5353-8511 GCA_003224135.1 Acidobacteriota bacterium
AATGTACAATGCGTAAATTGCAGCATCTCCATGACGCATCACAAGAATCGCAATCGCCTCGAATGCCACTATTGCGGTTCGCTGCAATCCATTCCTAAAAAATGTCCGAAGTGCGATTCGCAGTATGTCTATTTCTTCGGAGAAGGCTCTGAACAACTCGAAGAGCGGCTGCGCAAGGAATTTCCCAAGGCGCGAATTGCGCGGCTCGATCGTGACACCGCTCGCACGAAGCGTCAGTACCAGGAAACCTTAGGCGCGTTCGCAGACGGAGCGCTGGATATTCTTGTCGGCACGCAAATGCTCGCCAAAGGACATGATTTTCATGGTGTAACATTGGTCGGCGTGATCAGCGCCGATAGTTCGTTGACGATGCCTGATTTTCGCGCGGCGGAGCGCACGTTTCAGTTGATGACGCAAGTCGCGGGACGTGCAGGCCGCGGCGAATTGCCCGGCCGCGTCCTGATTCAGACCTTCTATCCCGAGCATTACGCGATTCAGGACGCGGTCAAGCAGGACTACACCGCTTTTTTCGAGCGCGAACTCCATTTTCGTCAGGTCATGGCGTACCCGCCGTTTACCTCGCTGGCCAACGTGATTGTGCGCGACGCGAGCCTTGAAAAGGCCATCACCTGGTCGCGCAAGCTGTCGCAGTTTTTGACCCCGCACAACGGCGACGGGTTACGGATTCTGGGACCGGCCAGTGCTCCACTGGCGCGCCTCAAGAGCGAATACCGTTTTCAGTTCTTGCTGAAGGCGAAAAAGAAAGCGCAGCTCACAAAAATCCTCGGAGGCGCACTGGCTTTTTGCGATTCCAACGAAATTCCGCAAACCGCGGTCCTTGTCGACATGGATCCTCTGCAGCTCCTGTAGGGGCACGTCCCGCCCCTAGCGGGTTCGTGCCCGCTCTTCACTTTCCGTGTTGTTTTGGGAAGACGGAGGCCTGCGCGAATTCCAATATCGCCAGAAAAAATAGGCCGGAATTCCCAGAGCCAGCAGCAGCAGGCCTGCAATCACGTGGCGGAATTGGCTGGGATCGCGCTTCGCCAGATAAATTGCGTTGCCGACGACCGCCCCGGCAGCCAACAGAAAAACAATCGGCGTCCACGGATATCCCGGAACACGATAGGGAAGTGTTTTTGTCCCCAGGGCTGCGCGTAGCGGAAAGATGGCCGCCGCTCCAAGGCCGTAGAAAATCCAGCCAATGAACACTACGCCCTGGATCAATTCCGAAAAACCTCCAGCAAGCGTCAGAACAGCGGACCAAACGCACAAAGCTATAATCGCAGGGGCGGGAGTATGAAATCGCGGATGGACTTCAGCCAGCGTTTTGAAAAACAAATTGTCTCGCGACATCGCATAGAACACTCGCGGGGCCGTGAGCACCACGCTGTTTGTTGCGCTGAAAACCGAAATCAGAATCGTCAACGCGACAAACTTGCCGGCCCACGGACCCAAAACAGCGCTCGCCGCCGTCGCCGCAATCGCATCACTGCTGGCGGCGGCCTCAGGTCCGAGCGCCACCAAATAACCCATCACTGCGACCACGTATAGCCCAATCAAAATCAATGAGCCAAGCAGGAACGCGCGCGGAAAAACTCTCTGAGGCTCAAGCACCTCTCCCGCGCTGTACGTTCCGAACTGCCATCCCTCATACGCCCACAGAACAGCAATCATCGCGAAACTGAAATTCGAGAATAAATTCATTCCGTGGAGACTGGTGCCGACAGCGGCAGGAATTTCACCGGCATGCCTGCCAAGAACTAACAAAACGAGGCTCAACACGATAACCAAACCGCTTTTGACCAGCGTCGTCCAATTTTGCAAATCCGAACTCTGCCGCGTGCCCCTCACGTTCACGACAGTGACCACGGCAATCATCAAAACTGCGGCCGCAGACGATTCCGCCGGCGTCAGTGCAATCATTTCCGCAAGGTATCGCGCGAACGCGCGCGCAAGAGCGGCGATGGTTGCCGCCGAAATCACCAGAAACAGGCACCATCCATAGAGAAATGCCGGCAGGCGTCCGAATCCGTCGCGGATATAACAGTAAAGTCCGCCCGCTTCTGGATTCGCTGCTGCAAGCTCCGCGTAAGTCAACGCGCCGAGCAGCGACATCACTCCGCCCGCCACCCAAACCAGCATGGACAGCCCAACGGAACCATTTACCTGTCGAAGAATCAATCCAGGTGAGAGGAAAATGCCCGAGCCAATCACCGATCCAATAAAAAGAAAAAGCAAGTCGCGCAGGCGCAGTGTGCGGATGAGTGCCGGCATTTGTGATGACGCAACGCCTGAGACACGAGCGCCGCGCGCACGAGCATCATAGCGGCGAGATGGAGTCCGTCAATGGGAACTTGCCGATTGCCACAGCGGAACCGGCATAAAGCAGAGAATCATTACCAGCAGCGTAACAATTGCCAGCACCGTGCGCGTCGAATCGAGCGGCCTCTGGTCATACACCGCCGGAATTCGCAGGAAGCGTAGCGCCAGCAAAATTCCTGCCCACATCAACCAAACTCCTGCGTGAAAATATCCGAGCGCGGCAAGCGCCGCAGGGACGAGCCAGCCCAGCCAGCGATGCAGTCGCGGGCTGAGGGAGCGAAGAATGTGTCCACCATCCAGCTGCCCCGCGGGCAGAAGGTTCAGCGCCGTGGCAAAAAGTCCCACCCACGCGGCGCGTCCAACGGGATGAAGCAAGACAGTGAGAGGATCCGCTCCGGGGAAAATTCTTTGCACCAGCAGGCGAAGCGCAAGCGGCACGCCAAACACAATGTTTGCAGACGGCGAATTGAGTCCCGGCACGATTCGCGAATGCACAACGCCGTAAATCAGGATCGGGATCGCTAACACAAATCCCACCAGCGGTCCCGATGCGCCCACATCAAACAAGGCGCGCCGGCTGCGAATCGGCGACCGCATCAAAATGAAAGCGCCAAGCGTCCCGATCAAAGTTGGGGCCGGAATAAAATACGGATAGCTCGCGCGGATGCCGTGATGTCTGCACGCGAAGTAATGGCCAAGTTCGTGCGCCAGCAAAATCGCCATCAGCGAAATCGCAAATGGGAATCCGGCTGCGAGAGCCGTCGGATCTTTGTAGAGCAGCTTCAGCGAAACGACGAACTCGGCGATTGACGCCGCCTGGCCGTTTGCAAATGAAA
>QHYO01000616.1 GCA_003224135.1 Acidobacteriota bacterium
GTCTTGAAGAACATGTGGGTGACTCTCGAGATTCCGCACCCTGAGACAGGACAACCGCCGCGGCAAGTGCGCGGGCGGGTGGCGTGGATCCAGCGGCCGCGAACGGTGCGGCAGTTGTTTCAAGTTGCGTTGGAACTTGAGCTTCCCGGTAATGTGTGGGGCATTGGATTTCCTCCCGAGGACTGGGGCAATTTTGTTGTGCCAGCAAGTGCGAGAAGTTACGTGGTGAAGGATGAAGACGTTTTCGCGGGGTTGCCGGAGAGAATACTGGATGCGCCGACGTCTGCCAGTGAGCCGGAATTGCCACCTCCCGCAATCGGAACGGACACCCTGCATGTTTTGCCAAGTCCTGCGAGCACGACGGATGCTTCGCTGCAACTGGCTCGGCAGGTGGCCCGTTTAATTGCGGATGCCAAGCAACAGATTAGTGCGGCTGCTCGCGAAGCGGCGGCACAAGCCGTGGCAGTGGAACACCGGGCAGCTTCCGAACAGTGGGAGCAGAAGTTTGCGGCGGCGCGGTCAGAATTCTCGGACGAATCGGGGCGCGCGGTCGCGCGAATTCAGCAAGAGAGCGAAGAACGGAGCCGTGCCGTACACATTGCGGCGGCGAAGGCGCTGCAAGACGAACTGCCCAAGTGGCTCGCACCACACCTGGAGCAACTGACGCGAGATGTCACCGCGTCAATTTCGAAAGTCGGCGCGCAACAGCGCGCACAGCACGAAGAGCATGTGGCCGGAGTTACGGCGCGCGTGAACCAGCTTTGCCGCGAGGCCGAGGAAGTAGCACGCCGCATTGTCGCGCAGTCACAAGAGATCGAGCGGAGAATTGGTGAACATGCTTCGGTGGCTTCGGCGGTTCTGGAGACCCAGGCGCGGCGTCAGGAAGAGGCATTTGGCGCGCACCATGAACAATTGAATGTCACGGCAGGCGCGGCTCAGCAGCAGTTGACGGATACGGCTAGAAGCGCGCAAGAGGAGTTAGAGGCGCGTTTGACTGAGCAGGCGGATCGAGCGAGAGCGCAGATCGAAGGACTTGCGGAAAGTACGCTTGCACAATTGAAGAGTGGCGCGGCAGAAACAACAACGCAAGCCGTGGAGGGATTGCGGACGCAGATTCAAGAGCGGCTCAACAGCGAAGTTGACGAGCGAATCACGTCGTTTCGTGACTCGGCGAGCGCCATCGCAGCCGAAACCGAACAGCGCCTCAATAGCCTGCATACCAGCTTGTACAGCGGCATGCGCAGCGAGTTGCAGGAACAGACTGGCCGGCTCGAATACGCGATTGAGCGGGCCGCGGAGACGGTCTCGCACCTGGATCAGTTTTCGTCGCGGCTCGGCACGACGCAGCAACTCGCGCTGGAGGCGTTCCAATCGCAGCTCGATGATGTGCTGACCCTGCATCGCAATGAATTGCACCGGCGAAGCGAAAATCTTTTCGATGATTTGAACGCGCGCATTCGCCGCTCGTTCGATGAAGCGAGCCAGGACGCGGTGCGCAACTTCGATGAGTAGGTTCGCAGCCTGGTAGGACCGCACATCGAGCAGACCAATGAAGCAATCAGCAGGATGGCGGGCGGCAGATCGTTGCTCGATGCTTCGCTGTCGCTGCAGCAGGAGCGCATACGGAGCGCTGCGGATGATGCGTTCGCGGAATCGCTTGCGCGATTCAGAGAAAATTTGGGCGGAGTCGAACAGCTGCTCCAGGAAGCGTCGCAAGGAGTTATCGGCCGGAACCTCGGGGAACTGGAAAGCAAGGCGGGCGACATTCGCCACCGCGCAGGCGAAGAGATCTACAAGACGGCGGAATGGTACGAAAAGAAAGTGCAGACGCAGCTCAACAGCCTGAGCGAAAAAATGGTGGAGCAGGGCGGGAATCAGCTTCGCGAACGCGCGGGCGAAGTCTCCGCCGAGTTCGCGGCGGAACTCGATCATTCAAGCCGGAATTTTGTGGGCCATACGCAGAACCAGATGAAAGAAGTAGTGCGCGAGTCTTTTGATCGCGCGCGAGAATTGTTTGCAGAAGCCGCCGACACCACGACAGCGGCGTTTATGGACGAGATTCAACGGCACGGCCGGCAAGAACTCGACGGATTCGCGGAGGCGGTGAACGCGACTGCGACCGAATCGAGCCGGCAGTTCGCAGCATCCGGAGAAGCGTTAGCGCAGCGGCTGACAGAAGAACAAGAAAGCTTCTTGAAGCGATTCCAGGCAGGCATGGCTACCGCGCTCGATAACGGTGTGCGCGAGGCGCAAGAAAAAATCAATGCTGGATTTGTGCCGTTGTGGGAATCGTGGAAGGCGATGACGCAGAAACAGCAAGAAGAGCTGCGCGCGTCGATGGGCGATCTGAGCAATGCAGCGACGGGCGAATTCAAAGCGCGCCTCGATAATGTTTCGAATACTTGGCTGTTAACGACTGTCGCTAAACTGGACCATCAGTCCCGTGACGTGGTTACTGGACTTTCTGCCTCTGCCGAAGAAAAGTTGCGAGCCGCGTGCGCCGACGTTTTTTCGAACGTAGGAGAATCGTTGCGCAAGCGCCTGCAGGAAATTACCGCGGAATTTTCGAAAACCTCCCCGACCGAATCCAAGTAAACTTCTGCATTTTTGAGCGATTGTGCCTGGGGCAGTTCCCTTTGCTGCTCGCTTGCTGCGGATTCGCCTCTTGTTCAGGTGCCCTGTATAATTCCCTTTCCATGGCAAACCGGGCATATCTCCGCTTCTGGACTCGCGATTTTTCGCCCGAAACGATGATTGCGCAGTTCGTCCGTTTTCTCGCCACCGTCCCTCTGTCTTCGGCACGAAACAGCTTCGACCTGCTAATCATACAGGCCGTCGATCCCACCGAGACTCCAGTCTCGGAATGGGATTTTCGCGAAGGAACGTTTGGTGCGGCGGAAGTGGCGGCAATCGCGGCACAACACATTCACGAAGACACGGCCTACATCGTGGAAGGGGATTGGGATCTGTGGACGTTTGAGAGTGAAACGCTGAAATGGAAACAGGGGCCACAGCCACTGGAGTTGATTTGCCGCGGGCCATTATATGATGACTGCGCTGCAACGAGCGAAGGGCAGTTCAGTGTTGACCTCGGTTTCGAGCACCTCTTTACAGGCCATGCGGGGATATTGGCGCCGGGCGCCGCTTCAAACCCGTTTGACAGCTCGGACCACCCGATTGAGAAGACTTTCCGGCAGTGGATGTCCGTCGAAGCAAACCGCCGGGAATATGCCGCGAGGACGCGCGAAAACATCCAACAGTTGTTCAGCTGGATAGAGTCGATTGAACGCGCGTTGCCCCTGGAGCGGAACGAGCTTTGGAGTGAAGGAGAAGAAAACTTTGAAGCGCGCCTCGACGCGATTCTGGCTCAGCATTAGCGCGGCGCTTTTAACGACGGCGTGCACGGAGGCGGCTCAACGGAATGCGTCGCGGGCACTCGATTCCTCCAATCGCAGCAATGAATGGAAGCTTGCCGGGCTGCTGCCGGGACACACGACGATCGCAAGGGCGGAAACCTTGCTTGGTAAGGCGTCGAAGAAGGATTCGGATAATCACTCGGCAATGTGGCGAGCCTGCGGCGGAGACGAGTTGATTGTCGATCTGGATGGCCAAGGAATTGTGCAATCGGTTCGCGCGGCCAAAGGCTCAGGTCACTTGCGTGCCGATTGTGACCATTCGGCTTCGGGCGTATCGAAATGGATGACGAGCAAGGGAATGAGGCTGGGAAACCTGACTTCGCGCGTGTTGCAACTTTACGGCGAGCCGGATTCGCGGAGTCCTAGCACGAAAGACGGCCAGCGGCTAGAATTGCTGTATTACGCGTTCGATTGGGCGGGCCCGGACGTGCCGCAGGTGATGGAAGTGCTCTGCACGGCGGAAAAGGATGGCGAGCCGGGCCGAGTGGTTGAAATCACGCTGGCGGCAGCGAGCCTATAGCGACTAGCCGGACACCATGCACCGGACCATCATAAAAATGACGCGAAACTCTGCTCACGATGCGACGCGATGTTCGTCTGGAAAGGTAATGATGCCTCTGCGCACTGCCCCGCCAACCTATTCTCGCTCGCCTCTATTTTTTGCGCTCCTGTCGATGGTTTTTATGGGCTGCGGAACGAATCCGCCTCCTAAACCGGAAGAACCTGTCGCCACGAAGCCCGCTGAGCCAGCGGTGCCTGCAGATATTCAATCCGCCGCCGAAGCTCTGCTTGGAGCGGAAACTAAGGTGCTTGCATTCGGCGATCTCGCGAAGAACGGCAAACAGCAGGTTCTCGTTGCCAACGTGGTTCCTA
>QHYO01000617.1 GCA_003224135.1 Acidobacteriota bacterium
CGAGCAGTTCCTGCTGGAATCACCCACGCTCTCAAACACAAGGTCACAACTTAGGTGAGTACTTCAGCACAAAAAAAAGCTGTGCCGGCGCTGCAGAGGAAGGATCTGAGCGCCCTGATGCCGTATCTGCGGCGCTACAAGTGGTCGATCGTGCTTGGCCTGCTGGTTGTTCTGTTGATGGGAATCATCGGGAACGTGATTCCGTTGGCCACGGGCGTCATCACCGACACGCTG
>QHYO01000093.1 GCA_003224135.1 Acidobacteriota bacterium
GTCCGCAAAGAAGGAATGGGCGTAATCAGCATGAAGCTTGTGGGAGAGGGTACGTTCAACCGTGAGGACCGCAAGGCCGCGATGAGGTTCGCGTTTAAGAACGCTGGGGTCGATTGCGTTACAGTTGGCTACAAGAGTACTGCTGAGATCGACGAGGCGATAGAGAATCTGAATCTGGCACTCGCTTAACAGGCTGGGACGGCCATGTAGTTTCAGTAGCTGCGGAGTTTCGTTCTAGCCAACTGCGCCCGAAACTGTTCACGTAAGGAAGCTACGCCCTGGGTGCTCTCGAAACGCTTGTTGGGAAGCGTGAATGCGATGTTCGGCCTGGTGAATATTAAGAATGCGGAACGCATTTCGCTGACTCGGCGAATCGCTGCCCACGAGAAGTCGGATTTTGAAACTGAGGTTTCGATGTGGATTCCAGCTTCCGAAAACTGATAACTGACGCCTCGCTTTAGACGCTCATCTCTCAGCACTCGTCGTGCGGAGAGCAGCGGCGTGCCAAACACAAATACAACCGGTAGCCCGAATACCCACTTCAACGGCCTGGCATTCTCCATGATGACGGCCCAGTCTTGTTGAGGCGAGCGACGAATCACCAAAAAGACAGATAATGCGAGCCATAAAAAAGCGGCCAAACCTCAGAAGTATAGAACCTTACGGAAGACTGTTGCTGTGAGTCCGGCGTTCAGGCGATAGCGTCCCAATATCCGAGTTTCACGAAGAGCGAAATAGGTGTTTGTTCCGTCATAGTCGAGCCAAGTTATCACAGGTTCTCCGACGTTGAAAAAGAACTGGATGCTACGAAACTTGAAGTACCCAACACGCATCGCATGTGGGCTGTTCAGTAAAGTCCTCACGGCTATCTGACCTCCGGACCTCCGGACGCGGTTCTTTGACGGGTTTCGGAGCGCGTGCTAGTATCGATTTCCGCCCCGAGAAAACGGAATGGAATCCGTCACAACTCCCACAACAAATTCAGACGCGACCGCAGAACGGTCCTCGGAACTCCGGAAAACATCGCTGAACGCGCTGCACCGCAAGCTCGGCGCGAGAATGGTGAACTTCGGCGGCTGGGACATGCCGGTCGAATATCCGGCGACCGGCGGCTTGATTGCGGAGCACAAAGCCGTGCGCAATAGTGTGGGTGTCTTTGATGTGAGCCACATGGGCGATATCCGGATTCGAACGGGGAAAACGCCTGGAGGCGCGCTGGCCGCTGTTCAGCATTTGAGCATGAACGACGCGTCGAAGCTGGCGGTCGGTCAAGCACAGTACTCCGCGCTGCTCTACCCTGCGGGAACATTTGTGGACGATGTGATCGTGCATCGACTGGGCGAAGATGATTTTCTGTTCGTGATCAATGCGGGAACTCGAGAGAAAGACATTTCGTGGGTTCGGGAGAATACGAAGGGATTCGATTGCCTAGTTGAGGATTTGAGCGACGCGTACACGCAACTGGCGATTCAAGGGCCGCGGGCAGTCGATGTGTTGCGGAAGCTGACCGACGCGAATTTGGACGCCATCAAGAATTACTGGTTTACTCATGGAACGGTTTGCGGACTGCCCGAAAGATTGATCGCGCGGACGGGCTACACCGGCGAAGACGGATTTGAGATTTACATGCCCAGCGATGTGGTAACGAGCGAAAAAGTGTGGAATCTAGTGATGGATGCGGGCAAGGAGTTTCAAATTGCGCCGTGCGGGCTGGGCGCGCGAAACACTCTGCGGCTCGAGGCAAAGATGGCGCTCTACGGGCACGAGATCAGCGAAAAGATTAATGTATGGGAAGCGGGGCTCGAACGCTATTGCAAGATGGAGAAGCGCGACTTTATCGGGCGCGCGGCATTGGCAAAAGCGGCTGCTGCGCGGACAGAGCGTACCCTGGTTGGACTGGAAATGCTGGAGCGCGGAATTGCCCGCGATGAGTATAAAGTCTTTGACGCAGCGGGCGAAGAGGTTGGAGTGGTTACGAGCGGATCGCCTTCGCCGACGCTTGGCAAAAATATCGCGCTGGCGTATGTGCCACCAGCACTGGCTGCTTTGAACACAGTTCTTTTTGTGGAAGTAAGGACGCAGCGAGTGAAAGCGCAAGTGGTAGCAACACCGTTTTACAAGCGTGCAAAGAAATCAGCGCCGCAAGCAGCCGGTTCGAACTGAGGGAAAAATTCTCCAAGGAGTGTCTGATGGCATATCCAACGAACTATCGCTACACGAAAGAACACGAGTGGGTGGACGCGAAAGACGGCATGGCGAAAATCGGCATTACCGACTACGCGCAGAGCGAGTTGGGCGACGTGGTGTTCGTGGAATTGCCCGCCGCGGGCAAAAAGCTTGAAACGGGCAAGTCATTTGGAACGGTAGAGTCGGTGAAAGCGGTGAGCGAAATTTACGCGCCGGCATCCGGAGAAGTTCTGGAAGCGAACGGCGAATTGCAGAATAAGCCGGAAACGATTAATTCTGACCCGCACGGAGCGGCCTGGCTCGTGAAGATCAAGCTGGCGAATCCTGCGGAGCTCGACAAGTTAATGGATAGCGCGGCGTACGAAGCGTACATTGCGGCGAAAGGCAAGGAAGCCTCGGCCTGATGCGCTACCTCCCGAAGAGTCCCGCCGAGCGGCAGGAGATGCTTGCCGCCATCGGCGCAAAATCGATCGACGAACTGTTCGAATCCATTCCTGAAAAATACCGGCTGCGCGATGCGCTGAAATTGCCAGGACCGTTTTCCGAAGCCGAAGTCATCAGTTATTTCAAGGAACGCGCGAACGAGAATTCGCTTGGGTATACCAGTTTTCTGGGCGCAGGCGTGTACCAACATTTGCGTTCGGTGATTACGGACACAATTTTGTTGCGCGGCGAGTTCCTGACTTCCTACACACCATACCAGGCAGAAATCACTCAAGGCACACTGCAGGCCATTTTTGAATTTCAAACCCTGATGTGCCAGTTGACGGGGCAAGAGGTCGCAAACGCCTCGATGTACGACGGAGCGACGGCCACGACCGAAGCGGCCCTGATGGCGGAGCGGCTGACTGGACGCGGCCGCGTGCTGGTGGCGCGGTCGGTCCATCCGGAATATCGCGAAGTGCTGCAGACGTACGCGAAGAACTCTGGGCTTCACGTGGAAGAAATCGGCTACACAAAAACCGGCGCGGTGGATGTTGTTGCAGTCAAAAACGCATTAAAGGACGACGTTGCGGCCGTGATTGTGCAGTCACCAAATTTTTTTGGCGTGCTCGAGACGCTGCCGGGAATTGCGGAAGCTGCCCATGCTCGAGGCGCGCTTCTGGTGGTGGCGATTGCCGAAGGCGTGTCGCTTGGAGCGGTAAAGCCGCCAGCGGAAGCCGACATCGTGGCGATGGAAGCGCAGAGCTTTGGATTGCCGCCGAGCTATGGTTCGCGCGAGAAATTTGTGCGGCAGATGCCTGGGCGGCTCGCGGGTGAAACGACAGACACGGAAGGACAGCGCGGTTTTGTGCTGACGCTGGCTACGCGCGAACAGCACATCCGACGCGAGAAGGCGACCTCGAATATTTGTACAAACCAGGCTCTTTGCGCTCTTGCGGCGACTGTACACCTGGCACTGCTTGGCAAAGAAGGGCTGCGCGAGATGGCGGAACAGAA
>QHYO01000618.1 GCA_003224135.1 Acidobacteriota bacterium
ATCGTCCTGCCAACGTTCTTCAATTCCAGAATGATGTCGCGTACCTCTCTGCGGCCCACCGGGTCGAGACCGGACATCGGCTCGTCGAGAATCACCAGCTTCGGGTCGTGCAAAATCGCCTGGGCCAGCCCAATTCGCTGCAGCATACCCTTTGAATATTTTCTCAGCTGAATTTTTCCCGCCGTCTCCAGTCCTACTTTTTTCAGCATCTTTTGTACGCGCTCGTTGCGCTCCGCTACGCCGAAGCCGTGAAACCTCGCGAAGTAGTCCAACACCTCGACCGCTGTCAAATAGTCATAAAAATACGGCTGCTCGGGCAAATAGCCGATGTCCCGATGCATCGTCACATCGCTCACGGGGCGGCCCAGAATCTGCGCGCTTCCCGCGGTCGGAAAGATAATCCCCATCAACAGCTTGATGGTGGTGCTCTTCCCAGCGCCATTCGGTCCCAAAAATCCAAACACTTCACCGTCCTGCACCTGCATTGTCAGGCTCTCGAGCGAAGTCTTCCTCTTCAGATGGAGAAAACCGTGCGGATATTCCTTCGTCAGGTTTTGCGTTTCGATGGCTGGTGCCGTCATGTCTCTATTTTTTCAAAAGAGGCCTTGCGTGCGTCAATCCAAAGGAAGTTGCGTTGTGCAAAAAGTGTAAACACGAAAAAGGGCGCACTCTTGCGCGCCCTCACATCCCCTTGACGGTAATTGCGAGTCGATGCCGGCTTTTACTTTCCAATCTGCACCAGATCCGCGGGTGGTGACATCGGCATCGGCTTCAAATTTTGTGGATCACGCCAATTGTCCAAAATCCCGATTTGCTGCACGCACGATACCGTACATCTTGGCCCGCAAAACTTGTCCGTTAAATATTCCCGTTGTCGCATCTCCGGCGTGTACTTCGACATCGGAATTCCCGGATATCCGCGTTGCTGCGAGCACCAGTGCACCAGTCCATCCTCGCAAATATACAAATACCGCGCGCCCGACCGGCATCGCCAGTTGTGTTCCCGCCCGCGCGCAACATTGTGCTGAAATTCATTGAACCGCGAAAACGACCTCTTCCCTAGTGTCATGATCTCTTCAAAAATTTCTATTTGCCGGGCATCCAGCGGCTTTAATTGTCCGTTGTGATCGTGAATGATTCCCACTGTGCTCGTGAATCCCAGCTCCACCGCACGATGCGCAATCGTCAGCGCATCTTGGGGATTCTTCACCCCGCTGCCCAGCACTGAATTGATGTTCACCTGAAAAATCGCGTATTGCGAAAGCCATTCCAGCCGGCTGTCCAGCGTCTTCAAACTTTTTTTCGAAACTTCGTCCGGGGTCACGTTATCGATGCTGATCTGCAGATGCTCCAGCCCCACGGCGTTCAAACTCTTGATCCGATCTACGCTCAGCAGGAATCCATTGGTGATCATTCCCGCAATCATTCCACGTTTGCGGATGTGCCGGATCACTTCTTCCAGTTCCGGATGCATCAATGGCTCGCCGCCGCTGATCGTGATAATCGACGTCCCCATCGCCGCGAGATAATCCAGCCGCCGCTTCATCTCCTCGAGCGGCACCGGCTTCGACACCTGGTCGTACTCGTTGCAATACCCGCAATCCAGGTTGCATCGCCGCATAGGGATGATGTGCACCAATACGGGATGCTTCGTCGAAAGCAGCGCTTTGCCGATCATGCGCAGTTCACGCGCACGCGTCCGCAGAAATCGCAGTTTTCGCTGAATTTTGACTTTTCCGGTGACTTCTATCTTTTGGATACCCACGCAGTCCCCTGAAATAACGCTACCAATTATACCTCAGGCCGCTTACTCTCTCTTTTTTCACACAGGCTATGGTTCTATCTTCCTCCAAACTGTCGACACATTTTCACGCGTTCAGCGCTGTTTCCTGGAGAGCAAACTTGCCCCGATCGCTTTTCGTCCGACCCTTGCCATTCGTCCTGCCGCTCTGTTTCGCGGCCTGCCTAACGCTCGTCGCACCCGTCCGCGCCCAGCAGCCTGCAGCCACTCAGCCCCCTAACTCCCTTGTCGACGGCCGCGGCAGTTGGGACTTCGGCGCGTTCCTTGGCGGCGGCACCGGCGCTGGCAAATCCTCGAACACACAATTTCTCTTTGCCGGTGGTCGCGCCGGCCGCGTCCTGACACCCGATCTCGCTCGCAACACATTGTTGCGGGGAAACTTTGAATACGCCGTCGAGGTCATGCCCGTTTACACTGTCTTCACTCCAAGCGGCGCAGTATACGGCGCGAGCATCAAACCTTTTATCGTGCGATGGAACTTCACCGCGAATCGCCGGGTCATTCCGTATTTCCATTTTGCTGGTGGCGTGCTGTTCACGACCTCCGATGTGCCTCCTCCCAACACCTCCAGCATCAACTTCACTCCACAACTCGGCGGAGGGATCCATTGGTTCGTCCGGCCCGAGCGCTCCGTCGACTTTGGCCTCGACTTGGTTCACCATTCCAACGCCAGCCTGGGCGACCACAATCCCGGCTACAATGCCAGCATCTTCTTCAGCGTCGGCTACACCTGGTATAAGCATCCCTAGGTAACGATCCTCTTATCGTCCCGGTGGCCGTTGGCCTCTTCCGAATTTCGATAGGAAATTCACACCGCTCCTTGTACCATCCCTTCACTCCCACTCGCTGATCAGGTGCTCCATGAAAACAGCTTGCGCTTTCCTATCGTTCGCCATCGTCCTGAGCGCCACTCTCTTTGCTCAAGAAAAATCCCCCTCAACCGGAGACGAAATCCAGATCCAACAACTCGAACGCGCGTGGAATCAGGCCGAAGCTCGCCGTGACGCCACCGCCATCTCTTCGATCGTCGCCGATTCGCTTACCTACATCGACTACGACGGCACTTTGATGAACAAACCCGAATACCTCCATTCCGTCACCAAGTCCGATCTAGAGCCCGATCACCTCTTCGATGAAGGCGTTTCCGTCCGCGTTTTCGGCAATGCCGCCGTCGCTACCGGAATCTACCGCGAAACCGGAGTGGCCAAAGGCAAGCCATACACTCACCGAGCCCGCTTCACCGACACGTGGATCAAGCAAAACGCAGCCTGGCAATGCATCGCCAGCCAAAGCACCCTAATCCCCAATAAGTAGCAAGTTTGCATCAACACCTCTCTCCGATCTTTGGCAGGAACCGCTGCCACTCATCATCCGCTACTCTGTGTTATTTTCTTCTCTTCACACTTAGGAGCCGCCGATGTCTGAAGCCGTCAAGCCAACCTCCATGCCCGTGGGCGTGCCAACCCGCACGGAATCCGACTCCATGGGCAAAATGGATGTCCCTGCCGACCGCTACTACGGCGCGCAAACCGCTCGCTCGCTCATCCATTTCGCCATTGGCAAAGACACGATGCCGTTCGAATTAATCCGCGCTTTCGGCATCCTCAAAAAAGCCGCCGCCCTCGTGAACCAGGAC
>QHYO01000619.1 GCA_003224135.1 Acidobacteriota bacterium
AAATATTCGGCGAGTCCCTTCAGATTTTCTTTGTCGAGTGAGTAGTCGATGTTGGTGCGGAGATAGAGAGAGAGTTCTTTTTCGGGCAGCTTGAGCTCGCGCGAGGCTTCGGCGCAGATTTCAGGAAGGTGCGCGAGGCCGAAAGCGAGAGAGGCGGAGAAATCCGCGGCGAGTTCAGGCGTGGCGATTTCTGGGCGCGCGGCCCAGACCGCGAGCACCGCCGGGCGTTCCGTGAGCTGCCACCATTCGTGAACAACATCGTAAAGATGCAGCTTGGGAATTTGCGGGAGGCCGACTTGCGCTCCGGTGCAAACCAGTTCGCCGTCGCGGCCGGGCGTGACATGTTCTTCGGCGGCAATCGCCAAACGGAGCGCGGGATCGCCGATAAATAGAGCGGCGTCGGAGTTCGCGAGCATCGCGGCGAGGTCGGGGACGGCTTCGTAAAATTCGGGGGAGATGAGCCAGCGCACATCACACAGAATTTTTGTGAGGGCTTGCGTGGCGCGCGAACTGCTGTCGAGCGCGATGCTGCGTGCTTCGCGAATTGGCGACTTAGAGACAATCAGCAGGCTGCGTACGCGTTCTTTCGAAGCGATGGAGAGGTCCGGAAGAATGACGAGGTTTGGGATTCGCAGATACTCGATGGCCGGTATGATGGCGACGTCAGCGGCGCCAATGCGCAATTCTTCGGCACATTGCGAGGGAACGGTAAAGGTAAGGTCGTACTTGCCCTGCAAGGGCCCGTGCGTGAAGCCGCGGACAAGTGGCGCGGTGTTGAGATACTGCACGACGGAGATGCGGAGTTTGCTCACGAAAGGCTCGCGTGGAAAAGTGATTATAGCAGAGGCGAATTTTGTCCGCATCGCTGCGTTATGGTGTAAAAGGTTTGTTCCTTTTGGAGGGTTCGAGATGACGAAACGGATGCGCTGTGCGGTTGTGTTGCTGGCGAGTGCGCTGGGGCTGTTCGCGCAAGGCGCAGCGGCGCAGGGTGCAGGAATTGCGGACGCCAAGGCCGGGAAATTGTGGCTCGAAATCGACAAATGGAATAGGGAGTTTTTGTATCAGGGCTCGCTGGCGGCTGGAGTGGGTTCGAATGACATCGGGCTGGACCGCGGGCAGCTTGGGGCCACGCGGATTGTACGGTTTGAACGCAGCGGTCCGAAGGTGCTGCTGATCCAGGAAAATCTGAGTTTTCGGGCGGTGGGCGACGATGCGGATGAAAAACGCGCGGTGCGTGATTCGTTTGCGGAATCGGTACTTTGGGGATTCACGGCGGCTGCCGAAGAAAACGGGCACGTGCTGGTGGACGCGACGGACTTTTATTTGCGCGATGCGCATGGTGTGACGGCGGCACTGAAGCGAACGAAACAGGGAGTGTACAAGCTGGACGGCTCGCGCAGCGCGATTTATTTAGCGAACACGAAGAATTTTCCGATGAACACAGAAGTGGAGGCGACGTTGACGTTCTCAGGTGACGAGCCTGGAAAATGGGTGAAAGATGTAACGCCGGATCCGACATCGATTACGGTGCGCGAGCATCACTCGTTTGTGCAATTGCCTCCGCCGGGATACAAGCCGCGCGTGCACGATCCGCGATCGAGCTTTTATGGGATTTCGTATATGGATTACGCGACGCCGGTGAGCGAGCCGATCGTGAAACGGTTCACCGCGCGACACAGACTGGAGAAAAAAGATCCGGCAGCGGCGATGAGTGAGCCTGTTGCGCCGATTGTGTATTACCTCGATCGCGGCGCGCCGGAGCCGATTCGGTCGGCATTGCTAGATGGCGCACGGTGGTGGAATCAGGCGTTCGAAGCAGCGGGCTACAAAAATGCATTTCGCGTGGAGATGCTGCCCGAAGGCGCGGACATGATGGACCTGCGGTACAACGTGATTCAGTGGGTGCATCGCGCGACGCGCGGCTGGTCTTATGGTGCGAGTGTAGTCGATCCGCGAACGGGAGAAATCATCAAAGGGCATGTAACGCTCGGATCATTGCGCGTGCGGCAGGATTATTTGATCGCGGAAGGGCTGCTCGCGCCGTACGAAAAAGGCAAGCCGGTTCCGCCGAAGATGCAGGAGATGGCGCTGGCACGGCTGCGGCAGCTGGCGGCACACGAAGTGGGCCATACGCTCGGGTTGATGCACAACTATTCAGCGAGCACTGTGAACAGGTCATCGGTGATGGATTATCCGCCGCCGGTGGCGAAGCTGGCTGCCGACGGATCGATTGATTTGTCGGACGCATACGCGACGGGAATCGGCGAGTGGGACAAGGTTTCGATCACCTTCGGGTATCAGGATTTTCCGACGGGAATGGACGATCGCGCGGCGTTGAACAAAATTTTGCTGGATGCGTATGGACGAGGCTTGCGGTATTTGACGGATCAGGACGCGAGGCCGGCAGGAAGCTCGAGCAGCTTGGCGCATTTGTGGGATTCGAGTTCGAACGCGGTGGATGAGTTGAACCGGTTGATGCAGGTGCGCGCAGCAGCGCTGAAAAGATTTGGCGAAAATAATATTCGCGAGGGCGCGCCGCTGGCGACGATTGAGGATTCGCTGGTGCCGGTCTACATGCTGCATCGGTATCAGGTGGAGGCGGCGGCGAAATTTGTCGGTGGGATGGACTATACGTTTGCGGTGCGCGGCGATGGTGAGACGCCGACAAGAATTGTTTCGCCAGGCGAACAGAGACGGGCGCTTGCGGCAGTACTGGCTACGCTGAGACCTTCGGCGCTTGCGCTTCCGGAATCGCTGCTGAGGATGATTCCGCCGCGGCCACCGGAATACCAGCGCGGACGCGAACATTTCAAGATTCACACCAGCCCTGCGTTTGACGCGCTGGCACCCGCGGAAGCGGCTGCGCAGCACACGCTGCAATTTTTGTTCAACACGGAGCGCGCGGCGCGGCTTGTGGAGCTCCATGCCCGTGACGCGGCGAATCCAGGATTGCAGGAAGTGTTGGACGCGATCGTGTCGGCTACTTGGAAGGCGCCGCATCCCGCGGGATACGCGGGTGAGGTGGCGCGCACGGTGGACAACGTTGTGTTGTATGACATGCTGAGCCTGGCTGTGAATGACCAAGCACCAGCTCAGGTGCGAGCGGTGGCTTCGCGGGAGGCGCAACGATTAAAAGGATGGCTCAACGCAAATAAGGTTGGAGGCGATCCCGCCCAGCAGGCGCATTTGGCGTACGCGGCGGCACAAATTGAGCAGTTTCAGAAAGATCCGAAGGAGTTGGCGCTGGTGGCGCCTGCGGAGCCGCCCGATGGACCACCCATCGGCGACGACGAAGACTTTGCTGGGTTCGCAATGAACTGAAATTTCTTCCTAACCGCCCTGACCATCCGGCGTTTGTATCGTCTATTAGGCTGGAGGTGAGGTCCATGGTTTCACGCACACTGCTTTCGGCGATCGGCATCACGGTATGGACGGCGGTCCTGGTGACTGCGGCGCCGCGAGCGATTTCGCACCGGCACGATTACAGCTACGGGCACGACAGGGCGCATTCCATCGAAATTTCGGCGCACGATGATGCGCCAGTGGCAAGCTGCTCGGATTTGCATGTTCGGTTTGACCATCACGATGCGGTTGTCCAATCTGAAGAACGCACCATCACGAAAGCGGAAGCGCCGACTCTGCGTGTGAATGCTGAATCGAACGGCGGGTTGCAGGTGGAGGGCTGGGACAACGACGCCTATTCGGTGACCCTGTGTAAGGCAGCGGAAGCCGGCAGTGATGCGGAGAGTGTGCTGGGGTCAATCAAGATGACGTTTTCGAAAGGCGAGCTGGGCGTGACGGGTCCCTCTTCGCATGACCGGTGGACGGCGCATCTGCTGGTCAAAGCTCCACGCGGGGCCGCGATGGAGCTGCGCGTGAACAATGGGCCGGTGGGATTGTTCCATGTGGATGGGACTCTGAAAGTTCGCGCGGTGAATGGACCGATTACGGTGCGCAGATGCAAGGGCGATCTGGATCTGTCGGCGGAAAACGGGCCGGTGTCGCTTGAGGAAAACGGCGGCAAGCAGAGTGTGCGCACGCAGAACGGTCCGATCACGATCGATCTGGACGGGAAGAATTGGAGCGGCGCGGGACTTGAGGCGCATGCAACCAACGGTCCGGTGACGTTGCGTGTGCCTGCGGGATATCAGTCAGGCGTGGTGCTGGAGTCGGATGGCAATGGGCCGTTCAGCTGCCAAGCAAGCGTGTGCAACGAAGGACGCAAGACTTGGGATGAAGAGCACAAGCGCGTGGAATTCGGCACGGGGCCGACGGTCATCCGCGTTTCGACCGTGAATGGACCGGTGTCGGTTCGTTGAGGCAAGTCAGTTTGGCGAGACTCGCTCCCAGGGCTGGAGAATTTTAACTGAGGCCATTCCTGCGGCGGTCGCTGCTTGGATGCCCATTTCCGTATCTTCAAAGACGAGACATGATTCCGGCGCGACAGCGAGCCGAGTTGCTGCAAGCAGAAACGCTTCAGGATCAGGCTTGCTTTTCTTGTAGTCCCCAGCACAGACAAGCGTGTCGAACTTATCGAGAAGATTCAGCGTGGAGAGTGAGGCAGTGACCGAATCGAGGGCGCTGCCCGACACGACGGCGAACGGAATCTGACCGTGCTGGGCTTCGATATGTTCCAAAACTTCGGGAACGGGCTTGAGCTGCGGGAGCAACTCGTAATAGAGGCTCTCTTTCCGGCGAGCCACAATTTCCGCCGGCATACTCAGTCCATGTCTTTTGTTTAGCGCGGAGACGATTTCCACGGTGGGCATGCCGCCCCACGCGTAGAAGAGCTTTTCATCAAACTCGCAATTCCATTCAGCAAGCGCCTTCTTCCAAGCGATGTAATGAAGCGGCATCGAATCGGCAATGGTGCCGTCGCAGTCGAATAAATACGCTGCAAACGAGCCACGGGGCAGTTTCAGTTTCATCTGTGCGGTGTTTCCCTCTTGACCATTTTAGAGCAAAGCGACGAGTGCGTCTCTTTGGAAGACCCCCGTTTGGAGCTGCGCTTGAGAAACCGGTCCGCCCACTGGCCAGCGCTTCGATTGGACGCGCTCACGTGTTGCCGATAACATTCTGGGGATGTTCCTGGAAGAGCGCACAGCCGCCGCGATCACAACCGGCGATGTCGAACGCCTGGCTCGCGAGTTGTATGGCCTGAAGGCGGCGGCAAGCAGCCTGCCGGGCGAATACGATTCCAACTTTCACTTGCACGCAAATGATGGCCGCGAGTTTGTGCTGAAATGCATGCATCCTGCGCGCGAGAACGCATTCATTGACATGCAATGCGCTGCCCTGACGCATCTGGCCACGCATGCGCCGCGCCTGCCGCTTCCACGCGTTTACAGAACTGAAAAAGGCGCCTTGTTTGCGCCGATCGTTGATGCATCGGGACAAAGCCGGCTGGTGTGGATGCTGGGTTTTCTTCCAGGCGATACGCTGAGGAAGGCGAATCCGCATTCGCCAGAATTGCTCGCGGACCTGGGAAGATTTCTGGGGGAGCTGGATGCCGGTCTGAGTAGTTTTTCCCATCCTGCGGCGCATCGCGAGTTGAAATGGGATTCGTCACGTGCAGGCTGGATTCGCGAGCACGCGCACAAAATTGCCGACCAACATCGGCATGCGCTCGTCGAATATTTTCTGTCGCTTTTTCGGGAGTGGATCGAACCAGCGCAGACCAAACTTCGAAGGGGTGTCATCTACGGCGATGCGAACGATCATAACGTGCTGGTAAGCGCGTCGTGGCCGCAACCGAGACGCGTGGCGGGCGTCATCGACTTCGGCGACATGCATCACGGATGGATCGTCAGCGAAGCGGCGATTGCCGCAGCGTACGCGATTCTCAGGAAGAATGATGCGCTTGCGGCGGCGAAAGAAATTGTCCGGGGGTTTCATCACGCGTATGCACTGAATGAAGCTGAGATCGCGTCATTGTTTCCGTTGATTGGGATGCGGCTGGCGGTAAGCGTGGTGAATTCCGCGATTCGCAAAGCTCAGAAACCTGGCGATGAGTACGTGGTAGTCAGTGAAAAAGACGCGTGGGATGCGCTCGAGAGATTGGCGAAGATTCATCCGCGGTTCGCACACTATTCGTTGCGCGATGCTTGCGGTCTTCCGGCTGTTCCAACGGGCGAGAAAATCGTGGAACGGCTAGGAGCACAGGGAAAAGAAGGAGCGCGCGTTGTCGAGACGGACCTGCGAACGGCCGCGGTCCATGTTTTCGATCTCAGCGTGGGAAGCACGTTACTCGGAGCCGATCCGGCGAACGCGGAACTACACACACTTACGCGCACGCTCTTCCAAGAGATGGAAGCCGCGCATGTTTCGATCGGCATTGGCCGGTACGATGAGGCGAGGCTGCTCTATGCATCGCCGTTGTTCGGGTCAGATGCGGCGCCCACCGAAGAGCGGCGGACGATTCATTTGGGAATGGATTTGTTCGTTGAACCGGGAACGCCGGTTTGCGCTCCGTTCGATGGCGTCGTGCATCTTCTGGCGGAAAATACGGCGGCGCTGGATTACGGCCCGCTGGCGATTTTGCGGCATGCGCTTGCTGGTAACAAAGGGCCCGATGAGAAAACTCCCGACGACCGAGGGCCTGAGGGCGGCGGCGAATTTTTCACGTTGTACGGCCACTTGACTCGCGAAACGCTGCAGGCACTGAGGCCGGGGCAGGCCATTGGAAAGGATGAGGTCTTCGCGCGGGTGGGAACGTCGCAGGAAAACGGCGGCTGGCCGCCGCATCTACATTTTCAAGTGATTTTGGACCTACTCGATCGCGGCGCGGAATTCCCCGGTGTTGCGCGAGCTTCGGAGCGCGCCGTCTGGACGAGTCTTTCACCCGATCCCAATTTGTTGTTGGGCATCCCGGCGGGGAAAATTCCGCCATGCGAGAAATCAATTCAACAGACAGTTCTACGCAGAAAAGCACTGCTCGGCGCGAACCTGAGCGTGTCGTACCAGAAGCCGCTGAAAATCATGCGCGGCTGGCGTCAATATCTCTATGACGATACGGGCCGCGCTTTTCTGGACGTGTATAACAATGTGCCGCTGGTAGGGCATTCGCACCCGCGGGTCGCTCGCGCCGCGCAAGAACAGCTTGCGCTTCTGAACACCAACACGCGTTATCTTCACGAAAATGTTTTGCGCTATGCAGAGCGGCTGACGAATCTGCTGCCACAGGAACTGCAAGTGTGCTTTGTCGTGAATTCGGGGAGCGAGGCGAACGAACTCGCTCTGCGGCTGGCGCGCACACACACACGAAGTGAAGACGTGATTGTGCTGGAGCACGCATATCACGGACACACAAATACGCTGATCGATATCAGCCCATACAAGTTTGATGGCCCGGGAGGCACCGGCAAGAAGCCGTGGGTGCACGTTGCGCCGCTGGCGGACGACTATCGCGGACTTTATCGCCGAGGCGGGCCGCAAGTCGGCGCCAAATACGCGCAGCACATCGAAAGAATTTGCAAAGAGGCAAAAGCGCGCGGAAGCCGTCCGGCGTTCATTGCAGAGACTCTTCCAAGCGTTGGCGGTCAAATTGTTTTTCCGATGGACTACCTCGCGGAGGCCTACCGGCACGTGCGTGCGGCTGGGGGCGTGTGCATTGCGGATGAAGTGCAGGTCGGCTTTGGCCGGCTCGGCACGCACTTCTGGGGATTTGAAACGCAAAACGTTGTGCCCGACATTGTGGTGCTCGGCAAGCCGATTGGGAACGCGTTTCCGCTTGCAGCAGTGGTGACGACACGCGAAATCGCAGAGTCCTTCAACAATGGCATGGAATTTTTCAGCACGTTCGGAGGCAATCCTGTGTCGTGCGCGGTGGGACTTGCGGTTCTCGATGTGGTGCGGGAGGAGCAGCTGCAGGAAAATGCGCTGCGCGTTGGGAAAGATTGGATCGCAGCTCTGGAAAACCTGCAGAAAACTTATCCCTTGCTAGGGGATGTGCGCGGCTCAGGTTTGTTCCTGGGCCTCGATCTGGTTCGCTCGCGCGAAACGCGGGAGCCGGCGCCGCATCAAGCGTCCTACCTGGTGAACAGGCTGCGCGAAGAAGGAATTCTGGCCGGGACTGACGGCCCGCATCACAATGTGATCAAGCTACGTCCGCCGCTCGTTTTTTCGCAAAGTGACGCCACGTACTTTTGTTCCACCCTCGAGGCTATCCTAGGCGAGGATCCGGCGCAGCCCTGACATCGAGCGGTGCCTACAGCATTCTCTGTTGACGGGTTCTATGCAGCTGCCCAAGATGTCGGTGCGACCCTGGCAGCTTCCTCGGCCCGCGCAGGGCGAAAGATTCTAATCTTCGAGGAGAATGGGACCATGTTCAGCGACCGCCGCCGCTTGCTGCCGCTTCTGATTTGTCTACTCGCACCAATCGCGTTATACGCACAGACCGCTGTCTGCGGGGGTGCGGAGAGATTCCACGCGAGGATGCTCTGCCGTTTCTGTGCGCTCCTCCGACTTCGGAAATCCTCGCGCATGAAGAGCCGGACTCCGTCATCCTGTTGAACGTGCCTGCAGGAACGACGCTACGTGTCGCAGTGGATCAGAAAGTGCGCATCGCGAAGCCGGGGCAGGCCGTTTCCGCGAAAGTTACAGAGCCAGTGTACGCATTCGATCAAGCAGTGATTCCCGCAGGCAGCGTGGTCACCGGACGCGTCACGGACATCGATGCAGTTCCTGCGAAGAAAAAAGTGTTGTCGTACGTAAACGGTAATTTTTCGCCGTCTCACGAATATGACTTGGAATTCGATTCCGTGATTCTCCCCGGTGGCGAACGGCGAAAAATTGCTTCGAGCGTTTCGCCCGGAATTGCGGAGGCGGTGCACCTGGTTGCAGGAGGCGCGAACGCGAAGAAGCGCAATGCAGCAGCGCGCGCGGCGCAAAATGCGAAACAGGAAGCCGAAACCAGAGTGCATGACACATTGGACGAAATCAAAGCTCCTGGGAAAATGCACCGTCTGAGGGAAATGCTGCTTGGGCAATCGCCATACCGCAGACAGTATCTCGAGCCGGGCACGAGGTTCTATGTGTCGTTGAACGAGCAGCTCGATTTTGGAGAGACCACGCGCACGGCCGAACAGCTCGCGCAACTTGGGAAGGCTCCCGCATCGGACAGCATTTTGCATGCGCGATTCGCAGAGCAGGTGAGTTCGGCGACTGCGCAACGGGGAAACGCCATCACCGCGGTTCTGACTGAGCCGCTTTTTTCGCAGGATCGGCATCTGTTGCTGCCAGCAAACAGCCGCATCGAGGGCGAAGTAATCAAAGCGAAGCCAGCGCGCAAGCTTCATCATAATGGAGACCTTCGCGTCATTTTCAGCCGCATTGAAACGCCGGAAGGAGTGATTCAGCCGATGCAGGGCAGCGTCGAGGGCGTAGAAGCGGACCGCCGCGCCGGCTTGCGGCTCGACGACGAGGGCGGGGCGCAGGCGACGGACAGCAAGACGCGTTATCTCTCAACGGGAGTTGCATTGCTGCTCGCAGCGGCGGCTTCTCATCCGGACACCGAACACGGAACAACCGATGCCGCCGGTGACCCGAGCGTGCGCGCGGGTGCCGGCGTTTCGGGTTCGGGGATCACCGGTACGGTGATTTCGCTGGCGGCCAAATCCCAGCCGGTATCCATGGCGTTCGCGGCATATGGAGCGGGAGCATCCGTGTACAACAACTTTTTGTCGCGCGGGAAAGACGTTGTATTTGTGAAAAAACACGCCGCTCGAGATCGGGTTCAGCGAGCCACACGCTAAAGCGGCAACGAAGCCTTGAGATACCGCGTCGTGGCCGGGATGCCGCTGGGGCCATCATGATCGAGAGGGCGCAATATTCCGGCTCGTTGATTACCGCCCGCCTGGCGATGGAATTATCGACGCGCTACTGGGTTCCGACGACCCGCGTCCCATAGATGACGTCCTGGAAAGAGCCGGCCTTGATTCGTCCGAAGTTCTTGCCAGACCGTTCCATCCCGAGAGGAAGGGGTTGGTGGCGTCGATTGCCGGAAAACAGTCCCGCAAGATATTATTGTAGGCACAGGCGCACTCTGAATCGTGAGCGCGCGAGCTAAAAGGGATAAGCAATCGTTCCTCCGAACTCGCTGAATCCAATGCGCTTAGTGGAATCTCGAAACGCCGAGTGAAACATTAGCGTCACTTCCCGCATCTTCATGTAAGTTAGCGAGAAGGGCACACGCCTCACCTCAAGGTCTACCAGCTTAGAGATACGGGGTTAAAACAGCAGAATGGCACGTTCGCTCGTCATTGTAGAGTCGCCGGCAAAGGCGAAGACTATCAATAAGTATCTGGGCCGCGACTACATCGTCAAAGCCTCCATCGGCCACGTCCTCGACCTGCCGAAGAGGACCATCGGTATTCGCCTGCCCGACGAACCTGACGAGCAGGAGGGTCCGCCAAAGAAGAAGGTTCGCGCCAAAAAGGGAAGCAAGAAGGGCAAAGTGAAGCCGGTGCGCAAACCGGTTACGCTCGACGATGTGAAGATTTTCGAGCCGACGCTGCAGATCATCAACGGCAAGCTGAAAGTCATCAACGACCTACGCAAAGCCGCGAACTCTGCTGATGCGATCTATCTGGCAGGCGACCCTGACCGCGAAGGCGAGGCGATTTCGGCGCACCTGGCGATGGTGCTCTCGAAGCCGTCGAAATTCGTGGAGCAAGAAGCCAGCGCGCCGCGTTGGAAGAAAAAGAACGCCAAGCCCGTGCCCGAAGTGGAAGAAAAGGCCGAGCCGAAGAAAGAGATTCCGCCGACCGATCCGAAAAAGATTTTTCGCGTCACCTTCAACGAAATTACGCCTAAAGCGATTCGTGCGGCGTTCGATCATCCCCGCCAGGTAAATGCTGATCTGGTGGACGCGCAGCAAGCGCGCCGCGTGCTTGACCGCATCGTGGGCTATAAAATTTCCCCGCTACTGTGGGATAAAGTGCGCCGCGGACTCTCCGCCGGCCGCGTGCAGACCGTTGCGCTGCGCCTGATCGTCGAACGCGAACAGGAAATTCGCGCGTTCATCCCGCAGGAGTACTGGTCGATTCACGCGATGCTGGATGCGGGCGAGCCGCCGCTGTTCGAAGCGAAGCTTTCGAAGTACAAAGGCGAGGACATAGAGATCCACAATCAGGAAGGCGCGGACGCTGTCCTGGCAGCGGTCAACAAGGCCAAGTGGCAAGTGGCCTCGGTTACGCAGAAGGAAAAGAAACGCAATCCGCCACCGCCGTTCACGACCTCGAAGCTGCAGCAGGCTGCGTACAATCGGTTGCGCTACACCGCCAAGCGCACCATGGCATTGGCGCAACGCTTGTATGAAGGCGTGGAATTGGGTGAGGAGGGTTCGGTCGCGCTGATTACCTATATGCGCACGGATTCGGTCAGTGTTTCAAGTGATGCGCTGGCGCAGGTGCGTGAATTGATTCCAGAGCGCTTCGGTTCGAGTTATTTGCCGGAGAAGCCGAACTATTACAAGTCCAAGAAGGATGCGCAGGAGGCGCACGAAGCGGTGCGGCCGACTGACGTCTCGCGCGCGCCGGAAGATGTGCGCAAATATCTGGACGACGATGTCTTCAAGCTCTATCAACTGATCTGGCAGCGGTTTGTGGCTTCGCAGATGCTTCCCGCGATTTTCGATCAGACCACGATTGATATTTCGGCGGGAGATTACACCTTCCGCGCCACCGGCTCAGTGCAGAAATTTGACGGTTACTTGCGCGTTTATCAGCTGCCCGCTTTGAACGCCGATCGCGACGACGACGAAAAGAGCGACGAAGGCGAAGGCAACGCATTACCGCGCGTAGCCGAAGGGCAGACGCTAGGGCTTGATGCGATTCGTCCTGAACAGCATTTCACGGAGCCGCCGCCGCGCTACACGGAAGCGACGCTGGTGAAAGATTTGGAAGAAAAGGGAATCGGTCGGCCTTCCACGTACGCCGCGATTATTTCGACCATCGTTGAACGCGAATACGTGAAAAAGGATCAGGGTCGCTTCACACCGACGATGCTGGGCGAGCGAGTCAGTGTGTTGCTGGTGAAAAGTTTTGAGGATGTGTTTGACGTCACCTTTACCGCCCGTCTTGAAGAAGAGCTCGACGAGATCGAGGATGGCAAGCTGCACTGGCGCGAAGCGGTGAAAGAATTCTGGGAAAAATTTATTGTGGATCTCGATCGCGCGGGCGACGAGATGCTGTCCTACAAAGCGGGCATACCGACCGGCAAGACCTGTGAAAAGTGCGGCAAGGGCGAACTACTCGAACGCATCAGCCGCCACGGATTTTTCCTGGGCTGTTCGCGCTATCCGGATTGCGATTTTATTCAGGACCTGTCGCCGGAACTAGGCGAAGAAGGCGACGCCGAAAACAAAGTCGAATATTGCGACAATTGCGGCAAGGAAATGGCCATCAAGCGCGGCCGCTTCGGCGTGTTCCTCGCCTGCACGGGATATCCGGATTGTAAGACCACGCGGAGGCTGGTGGAGGGCACGCGCATCGCGCGGCAGCCTGATGAGCCGCTGGATGAGAAGTGTCCGACATGCGAAAGCGGGCTGGTGAAAAAGCACGGCCGCTTCGGCGAATTCATCGGCTGCTCGGGTTATCCGAAATGCAAGTACACGCGGGCGATCACCCTGGGCATCAAATGCCCGAAATGCCATGAAGGTGAATTTGTGCGCCGTGGCAGCGCAGGCCGCGGAGGACGTCCGCGCATTTTCTACGGGTGCTCACGCTATCCGGTTTGCGATTTTACGACGCCGAACATGCCGATTGCAGAGCCGTGTCCCAAGTGCGGCGCGGATTTCATCGTCGAGAAAAAATCGAAAATAGGCCTGGTGCGCACCTGCATCAAGGAAGGCTGCGACTGGGAAAAGCTGATCGATGAGTCCGCGCCGCAGGCGAAGCCGGAAGAGGTCGTCGCTCCTGTCGGCGCGAAGTCCTAACCCCCGCCTCAAGCCTACACCTCAAACAGTTAGCGCGGGCAATCCCTATAGAGAGCAACCAAGGTTTTCCATTCGCTGCTCCACGCCAACACTGCTCTATAATCGAAGGTATCGATGAAGGGTTTTCGCCGTTCACAATGAAACAAGCCATTCACAAATATCTTGAGTATCTGCGATCGGTGAGGAATTCTTCCCCTCACACCATCCTGAATTATGGCAAGGACCTGCAGCAATTCGCCGCCTACCTTTCGCCGCCGGGGGAGAGCATTCCTGCGGTCAGTAAAATTACTCATCAGATCATTCGTGAATACGTAGGCCACCTTCACTCGCAAGGACTGCAGAAAAGTTCCATTGCCCGAAAGCTGGCTTCGTTGCGTTCGTTTTTCAAGCACTGTGTGCGTGAAGGAATGTTGAAGGAAAATCCCGCGCGGCTGGTGCCAACCCCGAAGCTTCCGAAACGGATTCCTTCGGTTCTTTCGGCGGAGGAAATGAACGGCTTCCTGAATCAACTTGCTGAACCGGCAAAGGTTTCGTCTGGCGGTCGATTGACGGCGCCTCGGGCCGAAGCTGCGCTCGCAAAGCGCAGTTCATCAGAAGACGAAGATTTGTTGTTACGGCGGGACCGCGCTCTGCTGGAGCTTCTTTACGCTGCAGGTTTGCGCGTCAGCGAGCTGACCGGACTGAATCTGGCCGACATGGATCGCAGAGAGAAGATGTTGCGCGTGCGCGGCAAGGGCAACAAGGAGCGCATTGTTCCGTACGGCGGCAAGGCGCAGGAAGCGCTCGAGGCTTATTGGCCGGTTCGCGAACAACTGTTGTTGCAGGCTGGACCGGGGAAGCGACTTCGCGGTCCGACACAGCCCGAAGCAATCTTTCTAAATTATGCCGGCCGTCGACTGACGCAACGCTCCGTCGGACGCATTGTGAAAAAATACGTTCGGCTCGCGAACGTGAACTGGGATTTGCATCCGCACTCGCTGCGGCATGCATTCGCCACACATCTGCTTGCCGATGGCGCCGACCTCCGCGCAATTCAGGAACTGCTCGGCCACCGGTCACTTTCGACTACCCAGAAGTACACGCACGCTTCCATCCGCCAGTTGATGGATATCTACGACAAGGCTCATCCTCACGCGTAAAACTTCGCGCGGAACGCCCTAGGCGAAAGCTCTCCAACCGAAAAATGGTGCCAGAAAAAAGCGTCACCGGGCGGCGGGATGCAGCAGAGAA
>QHYO01000096.1 GCA_003224135.1 Acidobacteriota bacterium
GGCTTCTTCGTCGCTGGGATGCATCGGCGGCAATTCTTCCATTTGCAAAATATGCACACCGAGGTCGCCGATCTTGCTCAAGGTCAACCCGGCGAATTGCGGGACTGTCTCGCTGATGCGGCGAAAAACATCATCCACCGACGAAAGCGAATCGCCTCCACCGACTGTCTGGAACAAATCACGCAAGATTTCCCAATCATCGCGCGCGTTCCCGGGCGGGCGCACGGCGCGATTCAATCGTTGCAATCGGCCTTTACCGTTGATCATCGAGCCGCGCTTCTCGGCAAAACCGCACGCGGGCAGAACCACAGTCGCTTTTTGAGTCGCCTCGTTCGACAAAACATTCATCGCAATCAGTGCAGGCAGGCGCGCGAGTTGTTCGACGGATATGCCAAGATGCATCGTGTTTTCTTTCAAAATCATCAGCGCTTTGATTTGTCCGGATTTTACAGCTTCAGCAATCGCCGTGAGTTTCGCACCGGGCTCAGACGTCGATCCAAGAATCAAGCGCGCGCCGTTTGTGTTCGGGTTGCGGTCTTCGCTGAGCAAAATGTCATCACCGGGCCCGCGCCGCGGGACGATGTCGATCCACTGCACGCCTAAGGATTTCGCCAACTGCGACGTAAGCCAAAGTTCCTCGTTGGTCATGCGGCCGGAAGCAATAATGGCAATTTCAGGGCCGGAGAACTGTTTTAGCTGGAGCGCCGCCTGTGCGATCGCGGTTGACCAGTCGATGGGGACGAGTTTTCCCTCGGAACGAATCTGCGGCTCGAGCAAACGGTTTTCGGCTTCGAGATATTTGAAGTTCAACCGCCCGTAATCGCACATCCAGCAGGAGTTGACGTGATCGTTTTCCCGCGGTGTCTGCCGGTAGATCACGTCCTCGCGGGTGCCGATGATGGTGTTGCAGCCCGTCGCGCAGCTCGTGCAAATGCTTTTCGTTTCTTTCAGGAACCAGACCCGCATCTTGAATCGAAAATCAGTCGAAGTGAGTGCGCCGACGGGGCAAATATCGACTGTGTTGAGAGAATAATTGTTTTCCAGTCGTTTGCCGGGATGCGCGGTCAGCACCGTGTAACTGCCGCGGTCCACGAACCCAAGGACGTCGTCGTGTGCGATTTCCTGGCAGAAACGGATGCACCGCGAGCAGAGAATGCAACGCTCATCATCGAGCGTGACCCGTGGGCCGAGCACAACATTTTTGGGCTTTTTGACTTTGTTCTCCAGAAAACGCGACTTCGAGTTGCCGAAATCGACGCTGAATTCCTGCAAACGACATTCGCCAGCCTGATCGCAAATTGGGCAATCGAGCGGATGATTGATGAGGAGAAATTCCATCACACCGCGCTGACACTCCTTTACCAGCGGCGAATTGGTGCGAACCGCCATGCCTTCGGATACGTCTTGGGCGCAGGAAATTTGCGGACGCGGTATCCAGTTGATGATCGGTTTGCCGTCGGCACCGAGCTCGGGTTTGCGATCCGGGCCGAGCCTCGGGAAGCCCATTTCGATCAAACACATCCGGCAGTTGCCGGGCGAGCTAAGCTTTTTGTGATAGCAGTAGCGCGGCACATAACTGCCGGCTTGCTGGCATGCCTCGATCACGCGTGTGCCTTTCGGAAACTGATGCCATACGCCGTCAATCTGGACGTTGAACAACTGCTGTGATGGAGTTTGATCGGCCATTATCTTTTCGTGATCGTGCTCCTAATCGAAAAATCTCGAGCACGATTACGATCACGAGCATGAGCACGAGTAAGCGGTTTCATTTCAAGTCACCGCATTAGCCCCGGCTCTTTCCCAACCGGGATCGTGCGCCAGCGGAGCGGTCGGGATTTGTTGCTCCTCGATTAATGCTTCCGGCGTGTATTCGGGCGGCAGTGGCGGAGGAACTGGTTTCTGCGCGCGGGCCACAAATTCCTCCGGAAACTTTTCAACAAAACTTTGGGTCGGCCACGCGCACGCTTCGCCGAATGCGCAAATGGTCCGCCCGGCGATGTTGTCGCCGATGGTCTTGAGCGTGTGCGGATCTTCCACAACGCCGCCGCCGCGCAGCATGCGGTCGGTGATTTTCTTCATCCAGAGCGAGCCTTCCCGGCAGGGCGTACATTGGCCGCAGCTCTCGTGCGCGTAGAACTCGTTGATGTTATTCAACAGCCAGACCATGTCGCGCGAATCGTCCAATACGATGACCCCGCCTGAACCGGCCATGGAGCCCGCCGCTGTCAGTGAATCGAAATCCATCGGGATCTCATCGATCGACAGCTCTCTTTCGATCGTCGATCCATCGGGTTGCCTCTGCTTGAGTTTAAATCGTTCGTCGGCGCGCAAAACCTTGGCAGAACTTCCGCCCGGAATGACTGCCTTTAATTTTCGACCCGGTCTTAAGCCGCCAGCCATCTCATAGATCAGCTTGCCCATCGTCACCGCCCCAACTTCAATTTCGAAGTAACC
>QHYO01000620.1 GCA_003224135.1 Acidobacteriota bacterium
TGCCGGGGCCGCTTGGAGTATGTGCTGCGAGAAATTTGGGGCCATGGCGCGAGCGACGAAGAAACGCTCGCAGAAATGAAGTCCGTCTGGGAGAAGTACCGCTACATTTCCGATCCGCACACGGCGGTGGGCATTCTTGGCTGGGAAGCTTATAAGAAGGAGCACAGCGAGCCGGCCCAGGGACTCGTCCTCGCGACGGCTCATCCCGCGAAATTCGCCGACGTGGTTACCAAAGCGATCGGAACGGCGCCGCCGCTGCCGGATCGCCTCGCGGCATATTTGAAGCGGCCGAAGCTTTCACTCGCAATATCGAGGGACTACGAAGACTTCAGGCAATTTCTGCTCGCGCATTGATCGTGTGGTTTTCGAACTACTGCCTATTGGCGGTTTGAAATGGCTCTTCGAGATTTCGATGTCCCAAGGAAAGGCACAGGAACCGCCAGAACGCGTAAGTCCACAGAAACAGGTCGCGAAAGGCCACTGTGGAGTGGACGCTGAGCATAAACGAAAAGTGCCGATCAAGAGAGATTCCTCGCTTCGCTCGGAATGACGGTTGTTCGGAATTGGCGTGACTGGTTTACGATTTGCGGAAGCGGTCGAGGAGGTAATAGAGGAAGACGCCGAGGATGGAATTGACGAGGCAGGAGATGCCGAGGCGCATGGTGAACCAGGGCTGCGGCTGAGCGAGCAGCAATTTTTGCACGAGTACGACAATTCCCTGATGCACCGCGAAGAACGAGAAAGTGAGTGCGAAGCGCGCCAGCGGATGCTCGGTATCGAGCCGCGCGCCAATGGAAGAGGCAAGATAGCCGATCACGGTCTTTGCGATTCCGAAAAGGCCAAGCGGGGTCTTACTCAAACTGTCCTGCAACAGGCCGATGAAAGTGCCGAGTAGCAATCCGGTGGAAGGATTTCGCCGGCTCAGCCCAAAATAAATCGTGATGAGCAGCGGCAGGTCCAGAATGTTGGCTTTCGGGATGTACACGGGCAGAAACGCCTGCAGCATCAATGCAAGAATCATGCAGAGCAGAATCGTCCCGCCGTGAAACTTGTGGACTTCTATGTGCGATTCACTGATGCGCAGGTCGAAAGTGTCGTTCATGGATGTTTTTCCGCGGGCTTGGTGTTTGTTAAGCGGGAAACGGGCTGTCCAGATGCAGAGGGCGCGGTTGCAGCGTTTCCATCCGGCGGCGCACCGGCTTTCAACGCAAGCGGGTCCGTCGTGAGCAACACGATTACTTCTTCCAGCTTCTCAATGTTTGCAGAAGGACGCACGCGAATCTGCTTGAATGGCGAGCCCGGCTTTACCTGGCTGATCGTTCCAACGGGCAAATCCTNNNCATGGTGAGCAGTGGCTCGCCCAATCCGCCGACCGGACTTTGAATTCGCGAATTGGAAATCATTGCGCCCACGCCGCTGTCGCGATCGGTGAGCAACAACACCTGGCAAGTATCGCGAAACGACTCGATGACTTTTCCAACGACGCCTTCCGGCGTAATAACACCCATGTTTTTGTGAATGCCCTCACGCAAACCCTGATCGAGGTAGATCACCGCGCTATTCGCATCGGCGCTGGAGCCGATCACTCGCGCCACAACCATGGGCACCTTCGCTTGTTTTTGCTTGAAATTCAGAAGTTCGGCAAGCCGGTCGGCTTCGGCGGATTTGCTCTGCAACTGCATAATTTCCAGCTTCAGTTGGCCATTTTCGCGACGCAGGTCTTCGTTCGCGCGGGCCGTGTCGCTCAGTGCAAAGTAGTGCCGCCATGCGTCGCGAATTTTTCCGATTCCCCAGGCGCCGCTGCGTTCCACGGGCGAAACGGCGGAAACGGTCCAGACGCGGATCAGGCGTCCCTGCGAATCGCGTTTGATTTGCACGGCGAGGAGCAGCACTTGCAGCAACACCACTCCCGTCAAAAGGAACAGCGAGCGATGGCGAGAGGGTATACCGACCATATAGAGTCCGAAAATTCGAAATTGGAATTCGAAACTTTCCCTGAGCGACTAGTGGCTGGTGCTAGCGACTCTGGAGTTGTAAACCCGAAAACCGAAGCATCCGAAAACCGAAATGCAAATCCAAAAACCTGATGACTATCGCTAATCGATGCAAACTTGGCGCAGCAACTTGAAATCGCTAAGCATCTTTCCGGTGCCGAGCACCACCGAGGCCAGCGGATCGTCCGCAATCGAGACCGGCAGACCGGTTTCTTCGCGAATACGCTTGTCGAGATTCTTCAGCAGCGCGCCGCCGCCCGTAAGCACGATGCCGCGATCACTGATATCCGCGGAAAGCTCGGGAGGAGTGCGCTCCAACGCTACGCGCACGGCGTTTACGATCGTGGCCACGCATTCACTGAGGGACTCACGGATTTCGCTGTCGTCAATCGTGACCGTACGCGGCACGCCTTCGATCAGGTTGCGCCCTTTCACTTCCATCGTGAGCGGTTTTTCCAGCGGATAGGCCGACCCGATTTCCATCTTGATTTGCTCCGCGGTGCGCTCACCAACCAGCAGGTTGTATTTGCGCTTCAAGTACTGCATTACGGCTTCGTCCATTTCGTTGCCGGCCACGCGGACCGATCGCGAATAGACGATGCCGCTCATCGAAATCACGGCGATGTCGGTTGTGCCGCCGCCAATGTCGACCACCATGTTGCCGCTCGGCTCTTCGATGGGCAGGCCGGCGCCAATGGCCGCGGCCATGGCTTGTTCGACCAAATAAACTTCGCTGGCGCGCGCGCGGTAGGCGGAATCCTGCACGGCGCGCTTTTCGACCGGCGTAATTTCACTGGGTACACCGATAACGATGCGCGGGTGCACCAGCACGCGGCGATTGTGCGCTTTCTGAATAAAATACGTCAGCATCTTTTCGGTGACTTTGAAGTCCGCGATGACGCCGTCTTTCATGGGCTTGATGGCCACGACGTTTCCGGGAGTTCGGCAGAGCATCTCTTTTGCTTCGCGACCGACCGCGACAACTTCGCCGCTATTCTTGTTGATCGCCACGATCGAGGGCTCGTTGACCACGATGCCTTTGCCGTGTGAAAAGACCAGGGTATTCGCTGTTCCCAAATCAATGGCAAGGTCGGACGAAAACAAACTGAACACCGACCTCATGTTGTAACCGTTCTTATTCATTCCCCCAGTCCTTTCGAATCAAAAACAGAAATACGCATTACGCTTTGTACTATCGAGGCCCTACGGAATGTTTTTGCGATTCGCAACTCTCTATTCTCGCCGAAGATCGCAGTTAGCGCAAAAGCCGCGCCGTCCGGCTAAATTTACCTGGCACCATCTATTTTGGCACGACGATGGTCACTTGTTGCTTTGCGGTTCCACCGCGGCGGTTTTGGCCGATGATCACAATCGAGTGTTCGCCGGGATCGAGCGCCTCCGTGAAGTACCGGAAACCGCCGTCGGAGCCGATGCTTGGCACCGCCTGGCCATTGATAATCAGCGCGGCTCCAGGTTCCGTCTTGCCGAAAACTTCCGCGACGCGACCGTGCAATTGCGTTCCGCCGATTTCCAGCATCATTTCCTGGGTGCGGCCCTGAGCAACGATCGTGAACTTGAACGTTTCGCTCACCTCGCTGGTCTTTTTGTTCGCGTCTATGGCGATAACGTTCCAGAAATAATCTCCGCCGTCGAGTCCGCTGATTTCAACCGCAGAGCTGGCAACTTTCACCTGTTTCACCATCTTGGTGAACATAGCAGTCGTGCTGATTCGCAAAGTATAGGAAACAGCGTCTTTGACCGGCTTCCATTCGAAACGAATTGCGGCAGTTCGCGGAACTTCCACTATGATCGGAGCCAGGTTCAGCGGTTGCGAGAGATCAGGAGGCGCAAGAACGTCGGACTTCGTGATCGGGCCGCTCGAAGGAATGCTCGCCTTCTGAAACTGCCCCAATTCCACTTTCTCGCTGCCGCGGCGTACCTCGGCGCTGCCGCTTGCCACCGTGATTTCACTTTCTTTCGATTGTGCATCGGACTTCACGGAAGCGCGGCTGTTCGGCCGGATCTGAGCCACCGTGTCTTCCATGCTCACGGCGGCATGTGAATTCGGTGAGCTCCAGTTTGGCGTCGAAAGGTCAACCGCACCGGTATTGATGCGCACAGCCGTGGTGGCCTGGTCGCGCGTAACATTGTTTTCTTCGACGGTGACCAGCGTGTCGGCTTTGATCGTGTACGACGTTGCGTCAGCAAACGTGATGCGCGCCGCTCCGTCCGCCGCGGTCTGGATGAGGTCGCCCTTATCGAGCGTAGTGCGATAGTCGGCGTCCACCCACTGGACCGAATTGACTTTTTTAATTTGAACGCGGCCGTCCAGGTTTACGAATTTCGCCTGATTCATGGCAAGAGGTATGGCGTCACTGTCCGTGCCGCTTACCGCGCTGGATACTTTTTTCAGGACTGCGGCATAAAATCCCGGGGTCACAAAATAGACGGAGCCAAAAATCAGGGCGACGAGAACCAAGCTGTAGACGGTGAGACTTTTGTACGACACCTCGTGCCAGTACACCTCCACCCGCTTGACCCTCTCTGGGCCATGCTGGTGATGCGGATGGTTTGGCGGTTGACTGTTCACGGTAGCGGGCGCACATCTGGCGCCAATTTTGCAATTTAGCACACGGCTTAGAAAGCGGTGCATCGGCGCGGCGACCCGTAGTCAAACTGCAAATAGCAATCCGGTTACAAGGCTGTCGTCTCGTTCGCAGCTCGGCTAAATCGCGCCGGGCGTCCCAGCCCGCCCGCGCTTGCGGTAACCTGTATGTTCCGCTTGTTCGCCGGCTATCGGGAGGGATGGATTGAACATGGTTGCTTGCTTCCGCGCTGGATTGGGCGTCTTCGCAGCGTTCTTCTGTGTTGCGGCGATTCCTTGCGCGGCGCAAGGCAATCTCGATCCTGCCGTGGTTTCATCTCACGCTGATGCCTGGCTGAAGCCCTACCAGGAGGTTGGCGATTTCAGCGGTGTGGTTCTGCTGGCGCAGGGCGACAAGATTCTGTTCCAAAAGGCCTATGGGCTCTCTGAAGCCCTACCAAGAGGCTGGCGATTTCAGCGGTGTGGTTCTGCTTGCGCAGGGCGACAAGATTCTCTTCCAAAAGGCCTATGGGCTGGGCGATCCCCAGGTGGGCTTACCGAACCGGCTCGACACCCGCTTTCGAATTGCCTCTGTCAGCAAGACGTTCACTGCGGCCGCGATTGAAAAACTCGTGGCCGACGGGAAAGTTCGCTACTCTGACTCTTTAAGTCACTATGTGGAAGGGATCCCTAACGGCGACTCCATCACCATCGAACAACTCCTCGCGCACGAATCAGGCGCCGGTGTTTTCGATTCTGAAGATGTCTATCGCGATTGTCTGTCGCGACAGGACTTGTTGAGGCGGCTGTCGGCTGCAAAACCACGTTTCGCTCCGGGAAAGAAATCCGAGTACAGCAACGAAGGCTATTTCCTGCTGGCGTCGGTAATCGAGCGTGTGACCGCCGGTTCTTACGATGACTTTCTCCGGAAGAATTTTTTCGCACCCTTGCAAATGGAAGATTCTGGAACGGCCTGCCGCAATTTGCCGGAGGGCCACAACGCCTACGGAAGCGTTGCCACCGCGACCGAGGCGCGCCTGCATGCTCTTCCGTTCAACGAAGCGGCGCTTGAAGGCGCTGGATCCGTTTTCTCCAGCGCGATGGATCTTTATCGCTGGCTACGGGCCATCGATACGAACCCGCTATTTGAAGTCAGCAAGCTTAAATATCCCTATGGCTGGGGCAAACGCAAATACTCATCGCGTGAGCTAATCGAGCAATCGGGCCAGCTCGAAGGTTTTGTTTCGCATGTCGCGATTTATCCGAAAGAGCACATCTACGCTATCGTTTTAAGCAATATTCAATCCGGATTTTCGAACCGGATTGCTGGTGATCTTGAAGCCGTTCTGTTCGCGGGCTCCACTTCCAAGCCGCCAGTCATAACGACACTTACCCTTGGCGAACGTTCCATGCGGCAATACATCGGCGGCTACCACTCGTCGGAATCGTCCTATCCGCAAACACTCGACATCCGCAACGGCCAGATCGCCATGCATTGGGGAAACAATCCGTTCTGGCGGGAGATGGCAATGATCGATGGCGATACTTTCTTCCTCCGCGCGGACTACGCCCGCATCCATTTTGAGCGCGGCCCGGACGGACTGATTCACCGGATGATTTGGAACTGGCCGAGCGGCGTGCACCTGACCTTCGAAAAAGACCGTGTTAGCGGCAACCCGGGGCCGGTCACTCCCGAAAGCCCCTAAAGCGAGTTTCATCGTCCGTCGGGCGGTCTTTTGAAACGAAAAATGCCCTGCTTGCGAACGTCCGCAAGCAGGGCATTGCTTCTTACGAATTGTCTCGCGCTGCTAGAAGCGTATATACGGACCAAACGCTGCCCGGAAATTGTTGTGCGTGCCGTGGTTGAAATAAATCTCGTCGCCTACATCGAGCCGCACACCGACCGGACCAATATGTCCTTCCAATCCGCCCCCCGGGTACAACGTTGCCATCACGTTTTGTGAACGCAAATTATCCACGCTGCTGAAGAACGATCCCACGGTCGCAGGCGCCGGATCGAATCGCGTGTTCAGGAAGCCGCCTTTCAGAGTTACAAACGGATGAAAATTGGAGTGGCCAAGAGACACTTTGGGCCCGAACAATCCGTGCAGCAGCCGGAGATTCGATCGATTGACGATGATGCTCCCGCCGTTCGAGAAATCTTCGGTAAAGACCTGATTGAAGTCGTAGCTCATCTCTCCTTCCAGCATTATGCGATGGCTAAGTCCCACGCCGAGCCGGACACCAACCCCGGCAAAATTCGTATCCGTTTGCGAGAGCCGGAAATAGTCCGCATAGGCTCCGACCGCGAAGTGGTCTTGCGCAAATACCGAAGGTGCCGACGCTATGCCGCACAGCAAGAAAAACAGCGCAATACGCCTCATGTGGCTTCTCCTGAACAGTTTTGGTTTGACGGCGAAAGAGCCGTGGGCTGTGGGCTGGAGGCGTGTTCTCTTCTTGCGCTTTAGACGCCAACCGGGGATTTCGAGTTGCCGAGTGGATTGCTGTAAAAACTCGGATGAGTTCCTGCAAATTTCTGTCGCCGCTCGCCAAATACTGTGCACATCAAAAATTTGCCGTTGACGACAGGAGGCCGACGTATTAGCGTACTATCCTCTGGGTGAGAGGTTCTGGTACTACTCGTCTATTGTCCTTCCCAAGGGCAATTGAGAATATGGCCGCAGCGAGGGATTCGTCCTGAAGGCGGCCGGTAGCAAGAACGCGGTAATTTTCCGCAACTGCTTCCAACGGCTTAGCCCACCGGCGGAAGTGCCTCAAGTTTGAAGCCAGCAGGAGCACCCGGCCTTACGTATGTCCCTATTGCACTTTCGCTGTAAAGAGCGCCGTCGCACGCAACGCGTCTCGTTGACTGTTCCCCTCGCGCTGCATGGGCAGAACGAGGACGGGCACAAATTTTG
>QHYO01000621.1 GCA_003224135.1 Acidobacteriota bacterium
CCCCAGTTCATATTATTGCGAACGCGCGCGCTGACCTCGACCTGATTGCCATCCTGCCGCGAGGTGATGTTCAAATTCTTGTCCACCACATAGCCGTTATAGATGACGCGAAATTCGACCTGGGCGGAGTCGCCGGTAGTCACGCGGACAGAGCCGTCGTTGGAATCGACATGGACCCGCGCCCTGCCACTCACGCTGTAGGATTTGGTCCATTCCTCGGCACGCGCCGAGCCCACTGCCAGCGAACCCGCCAAAAGTGCGAAGGTAGCCAGAACCGCGAGCCGTCCCAACGTCCTCTTTGAGAAGGGAAGTGAAATCATCGTTTTTGTGCCCCTGTGTGGCGTTCCAGAGTGCTTGCTATTAGAGGTACGAGGCCTGTATGGAAAAAGTTCCGTATAGCCGCAGTGGCTGCCAAGAGAGCCTATCGGCTGCGTCCCGCCTGCTTGACCTTGGCGGCACCCGGTTTGGGGCGAAGGGCCTGTAAGAATTGTTCGGGGCTGAGTGTATTCAGGACGTCCGCTTTGGTCAGCCAGCCGCGTCGGGCCGTCGTTACGCCGTAGCGGATATACGCGAGATTGCCGGTGCTGTGAGAGTCGGTCGAAATCACCACCTTGACGCCCCGGACTTTGCACATTCTCAGGTGCAAGTCTTTCAGGTCCAAGCGATCGGGGTAAGAGTTGCACTCCATGGCCACGCCGTGTTTGGCGCAGGCGTCTAGCACTTTTTCCATGTCGTAGGTAAACGCCTCGCGGCGCAATAACAGGCGGCCCGTCGGATGGGCAATGATTTGCGTGTATGGATTTTCGATGGCGGCGAGCATGCGGTCTGTCATCGCAGCGGTGTCAAGATTCATGTAGGAATGCACCGAGCAGACCACGACCTCGAGTTGCGCAAGAATTTCGTCTGAATAGTCGAGCGCGCCATCTTTCAGGATATCGACTTCTGCGCCGACAAAAATACGGATTCCGAGGCCACTGTCGTTCGCATCGCGCAGCTTTTTAGCGTGCAATGCCATGCGTTTTTCGTCCAGTCCGTTGGCAACGGTGACGGCTTTCGAATGGTCCGTGATTGCGATATAGGTGTGGCCAAGTGCCTTCGCTGCTGCAGCCATTTCCTCGATCGAATTTTTTCCGTCGCTCGCGGTTGTGTGCATCTGCAAATCGCCCTGCACGTCTTCACGCTTGAGCAGGTGCGGCAATTTGTGCCCTTCGGCGGCTTCGATTTCGCCGCTGTTTTCGCGAAGTTCTGGCGGAATGTAGTCGAGCTTCAGCTTGGCGTAGATTTCCTCTTCCGTGCGCCCCGCGACGTGTTTTTCGCCTTTGAGCGTTGCGAGCTGATACTCGTTCAACGTGTAGCCCATTTCGTTCGCGCGGCCGCGAAGCCGCACGTTGTGCTCTCTGGAGCCCGTGAAATACAAAAGGGCCGCACCGAAATTTTCCTTTTTCAGCAGGCGCACATCGACCTGCAATCCATTCTCGAGCGTGAAACTGACTTTGTTCTCGCCGTGGGCAAGCGTTTGGTCGATATCTGGAAATTTCAGGATGTGTTCGGAGAGCGCGTCCACGTGTTTCTGCGCGGTGTAGCCGTCCGCGAGTGTCACCAGCAAATCCAGATCACCGACGGTTTCCTTCCCGCGGCGCAATGAACCAGCGGGGGTCACGCTTTCCACGGCCTTGCCCGCCGCCTTTTGAATGTGCGCCCGCAGGGCTTCTGCAGCCGCTTCCGTCCTGGACAGAAGAAAACGCCCCGTCGATCGCTTGAAAGCTTCCACTGCCTTCAGGATGTTTTGCTCGCTTTTTTCGCCGAATCCAGGGACATCGCGCAGCTTGCCTTCCGTTGCGATTCTTCCGACATCGTCGACCGTTCCCGCTTTAAATTTCTTCCAGAGCAGCGCTGCCTTCTTCGGTCCCAGCGACTGAAGCTGCAACACATCCAAAATCGTGGCCGGATATTTCTTCAGCAATTTCTGACGCAGGGAATAGTCGCCGGTCTTCAGAATTTCGTCCAAATGCTCGACCATCCGGTCACCGATACCGGGAAGTTCCTTTAGTTTTTCGGGTTCCTTGGCAAGTTGCTCTACGGACTCGTGCAGGCTGGCAATCAATTCGGCGGCTTTTTCGTAACTGCGATACCTGCCGATAATTGCGCCATCGATTTCCAGCAACTGCGCCGTATCGCGAAGGATGCGGGCTATCTGTTGGTTGTCCATGGGGTGATTATAGTGCGAACGCGTTTCGAATCGAACAGTCTTCACGGCGGCCTTGACAAAAAACGGCTCGCGGAGATTCGCTTAAGGAAAAGTGGACCTGCACCAACAAGAAAGCCGGCAGAGAAGATCCCCCGCCGGCCACATGATTGCAACTGCTTTAGCTGGACTTCTGTACTTCCGATGCTTGTGGCCCTTTCGGACCTTGAACGATCTCGAATTCTACGGCGTCGCCTTCCTGTAGAGTGCGGTAGCCGTCACCGGTAATCGCGGAATAGTGGACAAAAACGTCCGGGCCGTCCGCGCGACCGATGAAACCGTAGCCTTTCGAATTGTTGAACCATTTTACCGTACCTTGCACCTCGTTCCAGGCGCGGAAGACTTGGTACGGTAGCGTATCAAACCAAATCGAACACGACCGGAATGGGCGGAGTGTACCAGAACGGAACTGCCAGTCAATAGAACTCCCGCCAACTTTGTAAGTTTTCTGTAAGGTTTTTTCGCAGCATAAAATCGTTTCAACTCGTCATTTTTTGCCCGGGCTGCTTCTTTTTCCAAGCAATGAAAAATAAAACAGCAGCCCTGCAATCGACTTCGCATCTCGTAACTTCCGCGTTCTCATCATTTCCTCTAATTGCTTTCTTGTGTAAGAAGCCACGATGATTTTCTCGTCCTCTTCCGGCTCAGCTTCTCCGGCACTTAGCCCTTCTGCCAGTAACAGAAACATCCGCTCTTCAAGAAATCCCGGTGTAGGAAACACGTCCAGAAAAATGGAAAACTTCTTGGCGCGGTAGCCGGTCTCTTCAAGGAGCTCGCGCTGCGCTCCCTTTTTTGGATTTTCGCCGTGCTCCATTCGCCCGGCCACCAGTTCCCACAGATATTGCCGGGCGGCGTGGCGATACTGACGCACCAGGACAATTCTCCCGTCGGGCAGCACCGGAAGGATCACGACCGAACCCGGATGCGTCACGACCTCACGGATTGTGTGAACTCCGGTGGGCTCAATGAGTTCATCGCGGCGCACGCCGAACGCTTTGCCTTCATAAATAATTTCGCTCTTCAAGACTTTCGCCTTCTTGTTCGCCTGCGTCACCTTCTCTTTTCCCATTTCTGCTCCCGTTGCTGGAATTTGCATGCTCAATGACACGGTGACGATAAGTCATCCTGTCGCGAGCCCCGCGGAACACGAGGATACAGTGTTGTCAGTACAAATTTCGATTTTCATTTTTCGTCAACCATTCTGCAACACACGGAAAGGAATACTTTGTCCCCCAGTGAATCCTCACACCCATCACAAGGAGAGACGATGTCCGCTAACCGTGTCCTAAAAAGATTCGCGCATACTGCGCGGGCCGGAGTGGCAATCCTCGTAAGTCTGCAGTTTTCATTAGTCGGAACTCTGGCAAACGCAGCACCACAAGACCAAGAACCCGCTACGAAATCCCCCGTCAAGCACGTCATCATTATCGTGGGCGAAAATCGCACTTTCGATCATATCTTCGCCACGTACAAGCCGAAGAAGGGCGAGAGCGTGGATAACCTGCTCTCGAAGGGAATCGTGAACGAGGGCGGAACGCCCGGCCCGAAATTCAAGAACGCTTGGCAGTATTCGGCCGACGTCTCTCACGAGACGACATTCGGCCTCAGCCCCTCCAACAAAACGCTCTACAGCCCGCTTCCAGCTCCGCTCACCGGCGGCCCATCGGATGTTTGCAAGGACAACGGCATCTGCTCGTTGGCTGATGCGACGAGCTCTGAAAACGGACTCCCCGATGACTACTATCAGTATTTGCTGACCGGCGGAACTGGACAGGCGCGCCGCGTTCCCGACGTCCGCGTTCCGAGCGTCAACGACTTGCCGCCGGGCCCGTTTCAGCTGACGTCATCATCCTTTCCGTATGACACCTACGCCGCAAGCCCGGTACACCGCTTTTACCAAATGTGGCAGCAGTTGGACTGCAATGCGTCTTACGCGACCAACAGAAACCCAAGCGGCTGCAAGGCCGACTTGTTCCCTTGGGTTGAAGTGACTGTCGGCGCTGGCGCCAACGGCAAGGCGCAGGCGACGGACTTTACGAATCTCACCACCGGCGAAGGTTCGACTGCCATGGGCTTCTATAACGTTCTCGAGGGTGACGCGCCGTATATGAAGTTTCTGGCGGACCATTACGCCATGACGCCTCCCCACAACGAAGTCGTCTTTCAGGGCACGCCCGACGAGGGCACCGTGGACGAAATCGAAAATCCCAATCCCTCGCCTTCCACGAACAACTGGTACACGGAAGACGGCTACGGTGGCGGAGGATTCGGCAGCCCGGTTTTTGGCGGCGGCACCTACAGCAATGGCTCTGATCCGAACGCTCCGGGTGTGGGGCCAGTTCTCAACTATTTCGCTTCTTTGAAAAAGCCGATCAATCCCAATTGCGATCCGGGCCATTACTATTTGCTGAACAATTACAATCCCGGATACTTTGGCGATGGATCGAATGCTTCTACGGATCGCTTTGTGTTCAACACGGCCTTCACGATTCCGCCGACCAAACAGCGCAGCATTGGCGATGTGCTCCTCGAAAACAACGTCTCCTGGAAATACTACGGAGATCAGTGGAACTCCTACCTCGGCGACAAATACCAATTGCACTATGGCACGGTTGGCGCCGCGAGTGACCAGTACTGCAACATCTGCAACCCGTTTCAATACCAGTCTTCCATCTTCGGAGTCGATGCCGTTCGCACCGCGCTCATGAAGGACACCATCGATCTCTACACGGACATCCAGAACGGAACGCTTCCGGCGGTTTCCTACGTGAAGCCAAGTGGATGGGTTGACGGTCACCCCGCTTCTTCCAAAGTCGATCTCATGGAAGGTTTTGTGAAGAAAATTGTGGACGCCGTGCAAGCCAATCCAGAACTGTGGAACTCCACCGCCATCTTTTTCACCGTGGACGAAGGCGGTGGCTACTACGATTCCGGTTACGTGCAGCCGTTGGACTTTTTCGGCGACGGAACGCGCATCCCTTTTATGGTGATCTCGCCGTACACCGAGGCCGGGCACATTTCGCACGAATATGCCGACCATGCGTCGATTATCAAGTTCATCGAGCGCAACTGGAGCCTCGGTACCATCAGTGCACGCAGCCGCGACAATTTGCCTAACCCCAAGGCCAGCGAAGGCAATCCCTACGTTCCCAAAAACTCGCCCGCGATTGGCGACCTCTTTGACCTGTTTAACTTTAGCCACAAGGATCATGGTCACAAGGACGGCGGTCAGTAAGGCATAAGCCGAGCGTTCGAAAAAAACTCTGCAGCGCCGGGTCTGGCTAACGCTGGGCCCGGCGCTTCTGTTTTTGCCCAGACAAATCCGTCCACAATTGCGGCCCTGCTCCGAGCGCGCCTATACTTGGACTCGCGAATTCTCCATGACCATCAATACGCTCATCGTGGACGACGAAAAGCCCGCTCGCGAAGAGCTGGCTTTTCTCCTAAAGGCGTTTCCGGACATCCACGTGATCGCGCAGGGAAAAAACGGGCTGGAAGCGGTGAATCTGATCAAGGAACATTCGCCGGACCTGGTTTTCCTTGACGTGCAAATGCCGGGCCTCGACGGCTTCGGCGTTTTGCAGAGGCTCGTCGAGCGCAAGATTGAGGTTCCACACGTGGTGTTCGCGACGGCGTTTGATCACTACGCCGTGCAGGCGTTCGATGTAAACGCCGTCGATTACGTGCTGAAGCCGTTCGACAAAGCACGCATCGCAAAGGCGATTCAGCGCGCACGACGTGAAATCGAATCGGAAACTTCGCCGACCGATCGTCTCGAACAACTTGTCAGTCGCCTCGGCGCCGCACAAATTGGAGCAGGAAAGCCGTCCGCGACTGCGCCTTCAAAAATTCTCGTCAATGCGCAGCAGCGCCTCTTGCTCGTCGATGCCGAAGACATGATCTTCGCCACTATCTCCGATGGACTGATCTCCATCATCTCGCGCGATATGGAAGGTACATCGAACTACCGCACGCTGGATGAACTGGAAGACGCGCTAGCTTCCGATTCCTTCTGGCGCGCGCACCGCTCTTTCCTCGTCAACATCCATCACATCAAGGAAGTTGTGCCGTGGTTCAAATCCACCTACATGCTGAAAATGAACGACAAGAACAAAACGGAAGTCCCCGTCAGCCGCCAGCAAACCAAACGCCTGCGCGAACTGTTCAAACTGTAGGACCCATGGCGACCGTGCAAAAACAATGAAGTTTCAGTATCGAACCCGGGCAGGAGTTGGCGGGACAAGCTCGCCGTGCTCACCGTTTTCTTCGGCACATCTCTGATCATCGGTCTAATTATGTTCCGCTGGACAGGCTTCCTTGGACAGTGATCTGTTTGGGATATCGTTCTATGGTCGTTCATTTTCGGACTCCTGCTGGCAATCTTCAGACCTCGCTTCTGCTCGGAGATTCGTGGCGAGGTTCTGAACAAAACTTCTAAGCACGCGTAACTTCTTTCTTCCCCAACGACGTTTTTCTCGCACATGCTACGCCTCCTCCTCACCCGTGCTACCATCGGTTTGATTCGCTCATGGACTTCGCGCTCACTGACCATCAAAAACTAATTCGCGACACCGTCCGGCAGTTCATGGACGCGGAAGTTCGTCCGCTCGTCAAAGAACTGGAACGCGAAGAGCGTTTTCCTCTGGAAATCCTGAAAAAAATCGGTGAAATGGGCTGTTGCGGCATGCTCACTCCGGAAGAGTGGGGCGGGCCGGGTCTCGACACGGTTTCTTATGTGCTGATGCTGGAAGAAGTCGCACGCGTTTACACAGCGATGTCCACGGCACTCGGCGTCACGAATTCCGCTGTCCAGGCTCCGCTCTTGCAGTTCGGTACGGAAGCGCAGAAGCAGAAATATCTGAAGCGTCTCGCAAGCGGCGAAATTCTCGGCTCGTTCTGCTTAACGGAAGCCGCCGCTGGCTCCGATGCCGCCGGGATTCAAGCCACAGCTAGGAAACATGCAGTGCCGGGCTTTAGCCCGGCTTCTGGCTCGCAGGAAGTCTACCGCCTGAACGGCGCAAAAACCTGGGTAAGCAACGGCAGCGTCGCCGGTGTTTTCGTCATTTTTGCAAAAACGAATCCTGGAGCGGGGTCAAAGGGCATCACTGCTTTCCTGGTCGAGCCTTCCTTTAAGGGATTCAAAATCGGCCGCCACGAAGACAAAATGGGCCAACGCTCTTCGCCCTCCGTCGAAATTTTGTTGAACGATTGCGAAGTGCCCGTCGTCAACCGCCTTGGCGAAGAAGGCCAGGGACTCAAGATCGCTCTCAGCGCGCTCGACGGTGGCCGCATCGGCATCGCCGCGCAAGCCATCGGCCTCGCGCAGGGCGCTCTCGATGAATCCATCAAATATGCAAAGCAGCGCCGCGCCTTCGGCAAATCCATCAGCGAATTTCAAGCCATCCAGTGGATGATCGCCGACATGCAGACCGAACTCGAAGCCGCGCGCGGGCTAACCTACTACGCGGCTTGGTTAAAAGATTCCGGCAAAGGGATGGGCTCCGCTGCATCCCAAGCAAAACTTTACGCCAGCGAAATGGTGAATCGCGTCGTCTACAAAGCGGTGCAAATTCATGGCAGCGTCGGGTATTCTCGTGAGACCGATGTCGAGCGCATGTACCGCGACGCCCGCGTCATCACCATTTACGAAGGCACCAGCGAGGTCCAGCGCATGATCATCGCGCGCGATTTGCTGGGCAAATAGGGGAGATTGGCATTCTCCAGCGAAAAGGCCGTTTCTTTTCCTTCGTTCGCATCGCTCGGCTGGCCTCTTTCTTGAAAAAGCTATAACTTAGAACTTACAACTCATATCTCTCACGGGAAAAACTTGTCGAATACTCCGAAAGCAAGAAATCGAGTCCTCAACGGTATACGGCCGTCCGGCAATCTTCGTATCGGTCACGATTTTGGTGCGCTGCAAAAGTGGGTCCCGCGGACACCTCCGCCGTCGCGCAAAATACTATCGAAATTGTCACCGACTATCTCGCCGCCGGACTCGACCCGCGAAAATCCGTCATCTTCCAGCAATCGCTCATCCCGGAACACGCCGAACTCCATCTCCTCCTCGGCATGGTCACGCCGCTCAGTTGGCTTGAACGCGTTCCCACCTACAAAGAAGCCTTCGAAAACGTGAAGGACAAAGATCTCCACACCTATGGCTTCCTCGGCTACCCATGCCTGCAAACCGCCGACATCGTCATGTACAGCTCACCTGCCGCGGCAGGCCAGCCGGGCATTCCCCTTTTTGTCCCAGTCGGCGAAGACCAAGTCTCCCACGTCGAAATCAGCCGCGAAATCGTCCGGCGGTTTAACAACTTCTTTGGGCTAGTGATTGACCCCAGAGTGCACCAAGGCGAGAAGGTTGCACCAATTCGACACGTTCTTGAGAAAACTGTTGTTGGAGTCTGGCAGACCGAGAATTTGGCATTGAATGCACACGTGCCCCTCGTCGACCAAAGGGATTACGAGGCCCGGGTCAGGAGGTTCGTAGCTGAATCCGGCTTTAACCGAAAGGGAATTCTTTCGAATCGACGGCCTGACAGAACCCGATGTGATGCTGACCAAGACTCCGCGTATTCCCGGCCTCGACGGTCGCAAAATGTCGAAGAGCTACGGCAACACGATCACGCTGAGCGAATCGGACGACGACATACGCAAAAAGACAAAAGTGATGGTCACCGACCCCGCCCGCAAGCGCCGCACCGACCCCGGAAATCCGGACGTGTGTCCCGTGTACGATTGGCATAAACTGTTCTCGTCCCCGGAAACGCTGAAGTGGTCGGCGGAAGGCTGCCGCACCGCAGGCATCGGCTGCATCGAGTGCAAGGCAAAAATGGCCGATCATCTGATTGAGTGGATCGCTCCGATTCGCGAGCGCCGCGTCGCGTACGAAAAGCATCCCGCGCGCGTTCTCGAAGTGATCGACTCGGGCTCGGCGAAAGCTCGCGAAGTCGCCAAAGTCACGATGAAACGCGTCCGCGAAGCGGTCTTCGGCTGGGACAAGAAACGCAAGCAGGTAAGCGGTGCCTGACTACGGCGAATTTGTAGCAGCGGGTTTACCCCGCTGTCTTGATTTTGCAGAGGCCGGTATTTAGACCGGCGTTGTTACTGAGAACTGAAAACTGACGACTGATAACTCTCAAATGGCCTCTCCCTACAACATCAACATTCCGATGTACGAAGGTCCCCTCGACCTGCTTCTCGATCTCATCAAGAAGCAGGAGATGAGCATCCACGACATCCAAATTTCCAAAATCACCTCGCAATATCTCGACTACCTGCACAAACTCGAAGAACTAAACGTCGATGTCTCTTCGGAATTCATCTACATGGCGGCGTCCCTGATTTACATCAAGTCGAAAATGCTGCTGCCGCCCGATCCGCTTGCCTCGACCGAGGAACAAGCCGCCGATCCTCGCGAGGAATTAGTCCAGCGCCTGATCGAACACGAAAAATTCAAAAACGCAGCGCAGCTTCTCTACCAGAAACAACAAATCGAAGAGCACGTCTGGTCGAAGCCCGATAAATCGCTCTACAACGATGAAGGCACAGAAGGCGAACTCGTCGTTTCGCTCGTGGACCTGGTAAAAGTTTTCCAGCAGGTGCTCGAACGACGCAAAGAAGTCGCGCGTATCGAACTGCAGCACGAACAATTCACCGTCGCGCAGATGATCGCACAGCTCCGCGGACAAATTCTGGCTAGTGATGATTCGAGCGCGAATCTCGTCCGCTTTTTCGAAGCATGTCCATCGCGTCACGCCATGATCGTGGCATTCCTCGCAGTGCTCGAAATGGTTAAGCTGCAAGCCGTCGCCATCGTACAGGAAAAACAGTTTGGCGAAATTCTGCTGCGCAAGGGGAAATCGTTCGACACGGTTTTCGACGAAAAAGGCGAAATGCGCCTGATCGATGAGGAGTACAAGTGAAGGCTTTTATCTGTAGTGGCCGGTCTCCAGACCGGTTCTTTTGCACTTTTCCCGCCGACAGGATTTCAGCCTATGACTAACGAAGAACGCAAAGCAGCCCTCGAAGCCATCATTTACGCCGCTGATGAGCCAGCCACCATCGAACAACTAGCCGCCGCGCTCGGTGAAGACAAAATCATCGTACAGACTTCGCTCGACGAGCTCGTCGCAAGCTATGCCACGGAAGAACGCGGCGTCGAAATCCGCGCCGTCGCCGGCGGCTATAAGATGTACACCAAGCCGCAGCATCACGACGTGGTTCGCCGTTTCATCAAGAGCCTGCGCCCGCCGCTGCGCCTCTCGATGCCGGCGCTCGAAACGCTTGCCGTGATTGCCTACAAGCAGCCCGTCACGGGCCCCGAAATTTCAGAAATTCGCGGTGTGAACAGTTCGGGTGTAATCGCGACGCTCCTCGATAAGCGTTTGATCACCACCGCGGGCCGAAAAGAAGTGATGGGCCGGCCGATTCTGTACAAGTCTTCCAAAGAATTCCTTATGCGCTTCGGGCTAAGCGATTTGCAGGAGCTCCCAAGCCTGAAGGAATTTGAAGCGCTCGCTCGCGAAGCGCTCGGCAGCGATGTTGGTATTGCGCCGACAACTGAAGAAGCGATGCTTGCTGAACCCACCGCCGACACGCTGGAAAATCTGACCTCCGCTCAGTCTCCGACTTCCGGGCACTCCAGTACGCCCCTCGATTCTTCCAATCCGCTCACCGCGGACTTAGCCGATAACGACCAACTCGTCCCCACCGAATTCGCAGCTCCGGGTGCGGGTGCCTCAGGTGCCGATATTGCACCTGGGTCTTCCGCTTCACCCTCCGACGACCAATTCCTCCGCGAACGCGAAGTCGAATCCACGGCCGAAGGTATGCCCAGTGGCGAGCTCGACGAAGAACCGCCAAAAGCCGACTCCGCCTCCGCCGGCGAATAACCGATCCATGGTCATCGTCCCGATTTCTTTGTAGCGGCGGCCTGCCCGCCGCAAGGAGGTTTCCGCCGCCTTGGTTTTTTTGCTTTCGTAGCGGCCACCTTAAGGCAGCCATCTTCGCTGTTTGCTTTGCATTGGCAAGCCTTGGTTAACGACGCCAAACACTCCGTACGGGAATCCCCGATGTGCTCAGTGTCTCAGTGCCTCTGTGGCGAACTCTTGCTCTTTCGCCTCGCCCCGCAAATTCAGCTACCATAGTCACCCATGCAAGAACGCCTTCAAAAAATAATCGCGCGCGCAGGCATTGCATCCCGCCGCCACGCCGAGCAACTCATCCTCAGCGGGCAGGTTCGCGTAAACGGAGATACCATCCGCGAACTCGGCTCCAAAGCCGACGCCGCGAGCGACAAGATCGAAGTCTCAGGCCGAAAGATCG
>QHYO01000625.1:0-522 GCA_003224135.1 Acidobacteriota bacterium
TGCCGGTCCTGCGGCGGATAATGACGGCAACATCTTCGTCGTGACGGGAAATGGAGAGTTCGATGCAACAACAAACGGCCGCGACTTCGGAGACAGCATCCTCAAATTGCGCTCTCAAGAACAGGATCTCAGGCTGGTTGATTACTTTACGCCCTCGAATCAAGCTCAGCTCAATGAGCGTGATAATGATTTGGGATCCAGCGGCCCTGTACTCTTGGCTGATCAATCCGGTGCGCATCCGCACCTGCTTGTCACCGCCGGAAAAGAAGGAAAGATCTACCTCATCGATCGCGATCACATGGGCAAGTATCAACCCAACAATGACTCGCACGCCGTGCAGACGATTTCCGCCTCCCGCGGTGCGTTTGGAGCGATGGCCTATTGGAATCAGAATGTTTTCTTCGCCGGCAGTGAAACTTCCTTGCAGGACTATAGTGTCGTCCGCGGCCTGTTGAAATTGAAGGCATCGGCAACAACAAAGTTTCTCGATTCCGGTGCAACACCGGTAATTTCAGCGAACGG
>QHYO01000625.1:530-1360 GCA_003224135.1 Acidobacteriota bacterium
ATCGAAAAATTGGAATGAACCGCCCGGCCGGCGCGCCGTTCTCTACGCCTTCGACGCCGCCGACGTGCGGCGTGAACTCTACAATTCCGAACAAAACAGCCAACGCGACCGAGCGGGTGTTGCCCTGCGCTTCGCCATGCCCTTGATAGCCAACGGAAAGGTATACCTCGGCTCCAAATCCAAAGTAGACGTTTACGGCTTACTGCGGCAGCAGTAAAAAAGATTCACGTTGATTAGACTACCGGCTACAGCAAACCTTCGGTCTTGCCAGAAGCAATGAACCGCCCTTCAACTCCCGGATTGACACCAATCCAGAAGTGACTGAAGCGATCGGGTTTCCTGGAATCCCCTCCGAATTGCCCGTGAGAACGAAGCCGCCCGTGCGGCGGACGCTGCGCGTGAGGTGAACGGAGCAGTTTATGGCGAACGGTTGAAGTAAGTTGTCGGGTCATAAGGAGGTCCTTATGACCCGACTTCGCAAAATGATGCTGGAAGAACTCCAGCGCCGTAATTACTCGCAAGATACCACACGCCACTACATCCGCACCGTCGAAGATTTTGCTCGACGATTCAAGTGTCCGCCGGACCGTCTGGGTCCTCGGCACATTCGCGAATACCAGGCCGAGCTGTTTCAAAAGTGGAAGTTGTCCCCGGGTACAGTGACCAACCGTCTCTCGGCTTTGCGGTTCTTCTACACCAAGACTCTCAAAAAGGCTTGGAGTGTCGCGGACACTCCCTATCCCAAAAAGCAACGTCGCATCCCAACGATCCTCAGTCAGGAAGAAGTCGTACGACTGATCGATGCCGCCACCACTCCTTTTCATCGAACT